>NZ_JBSXNZ010000073.1:0-17328 GCF_056857895.1 Marinobacter sp. B-21 | reverse complement strand
AAATCCGGTCCATCCCCCAACAAATCGCTTCAGCTGGCGCTCATTGCAGCGATATCGTTACGATGATGCTGACCAAACCCCGCCCATGGCTTCGGCTGGAACTGGATTTTGGACTCTGCGGGGCTTAAGTTGATGACGTTGATGCAAAGCCTTGCGCGATATGGCTACCTTGATCAGACGAGGTCAGTCTTTGACTACGGGTGCGGCAAGGGCAACGATGTTCAGCTCCTAAAAGATAGCAATATAAACGTAGCTGGATGGGATCCTTATTATTCTCCCAGTGCAGAAAAGAAAACAGCAGACATCGTCAACCTAGGGTTCGTCATCAATGTTATTGAAGTGCCTGAGGAACGCCACCTCGTCCTGACCAGCGCCTATGAACTTGCGTCAGAAATCTTAGTCGTTTCTGCGATGCTGGAAAACGCAAATGCTCGGGGTGGACTGCCTTTCAGGGATGGTGTGCGCACCTCGCGAAACACTTTCCAAAAGTATTTTTCACAAGGCGAACTGGCAACTTACATTGAATCAGTGCTCAGAACAGAGCCTGTTCCGATAGCTCCGGGAATTTTTTACGCTTTCAAGACGGATGCAGCGAAGACTGACTTCCTGGCTAGAAAAAGCGTTAAACGAAGCCGCCCTCGACTACTTCGAGCGAAAAGACCGCTCAACAGCCAGAAACCTGAGCGCCGGGCACCGGCTAGTCTACGGAAGTATGAAAACAACAAGGATATTTTCGAAAAGTTGTGGAGCACTTGGCTAGATTTTGGCAGAAAACCCAAGCCAAGCGAGATCGAAAACCTCAATGACATTCGGAGATTTCTGGGCTCCTACCCAGCCGCATTGAGAATTCTTGAGACCGTCAAAGATGAGGAGGGAGCGTTAGCATTAGCGAGGGCTGAACAGGCGCGCAAGGACGATCTGATTGTTCAGTTTGCCGAACTACGATTCTTCCGGAGCGCTCCCCCACGCCCTATGCCTGACAAGCTCAAGGAAGATGTCAGACATTTTTGTGGGACCCTAGCGAATGCCCAAACAATCGGAGAAGATCATCTCGTTCAAGTATTAGATAAGAGTGCGATCCTGTCTGCTTGTATCGAAGCCTCTGAACAGGGCTTGGGGTGGCTGCATGACGATCACTCACTGCAACTACACACTGAGTTAATACCAAGATTGCCCCCAGTCCTCCGAATTTACATCACATGTGCATCTAGCCTATTCGGAGACCCAAGTTCTGCCGATCTAGTCAAAATCCACATCCGTTCCGGGAAGCTTTCCCTCATGAGTTACGACGACTTCTTCGGAAAGGCCATTCCGAAAATGCTCGTTCGCACTAAGATTAATTTGAGAAATCAGCGGATCGATGTTTACCAATACGGTGATGAGTTTGCCCCTCCCAACCTCTACCTGAAGAGCAGGTATATGCATGAGGATCAAGAAAACTATGCCGAACAATTGCGTTTTGATGAAGCGCTTGAACAACTGGGAGTTGGCGATTTTAGCGGCTTCGGCCCTCCTGACAGAGATTTTCAGAACGCGCTGCGCGACAAGAGATGGGCAATAGAAGGACACAGCCTGACAAGGAGTACCGAAATTCCGAACCTCGATCATCCCTGCGGCCAATACTTCAAATATCGCGACCTGATTGAATGCGGCGAAACGCAGAAGTCGCTTAAAATCGAGAATCACCCGCTCCAACCAGAGACTTACACCGCCCTCCTCGACCTAGCCAATAATCTTATCGATCCTATCGTGGACTATTTCGGCATGATCAAGCTCACTTATGGCTTTTGCTCGTCAGAACTGAGCAAAAATATACGGCGTAGGATCGCTCCGAAACTAGATCAGCACGCATCCCATGAACTGAACAGGTTAGGCAACCCCATCTGCATGCGCGGGGGCGCCGCAGTAGACTTTATCGTCGAAGATGAGGACATGTTCGAGGTCAGTCAATGGATCGCGGAAAACCTCGAATTCGATAGGATGTATTTCTATGGCCAAGACCGGCCAATTCACGTAAGTTTCAGCGAGACACCTGCCAAGCAGGTAACGGTGATGAAGCGAAGCTCTGCGAACGAACGACTAATCCCAAGATCTTACTCTCTCAACGATTTCATGGACTTAGATAACTCTCCAATCTGAAACCTCGCCCTGGCCACGTTGACCCGGAAGTTTATTTTGGGTAAATTAACTTCCATTCCAACTTTTAACTTCCATTCCCGGAGACCCTCATGGCCGAGTTCTCCCACACCTTCCCGGCAGCGAGAGGCGTTCAGTCCGGACGGCCTTGCTACGTGGCCATGTGCCCGTTACGACTAATACCAAAAATTTTCATCTTCGATGGGCAGGAGGTTCCTCCAGAACTGAGAGCCCAACGAGTATTGAATCGAACCCGAATACCAGACATTGTCAGCTATTTGGTCGACAACCCAACGGACTATACGCTTTCGGGAATCACAGCGTCTGTAGATGGTCAGGTCTCGTTTGAACCCAGTACCGACACAGGTATCGCTCAAAACCTGGGGCTACTGTCGATCCCCATGGATGCAAAAATCCTGATCAACGACGGCCAACACCGCCGTGAGGCCATCGTTCAGGCAATCGAACAAAATCCAGAACTCGGTTACGACAACGTCCCTGTGTTGTTCTTTATTGACGAAGGTCTGAAGCGCAGCCAGCAAATGTTCGCAGATCTCAACAAGCACGCTGTCCGGCCAAGCGACTCTATCAGCACGCTCTATGACCACCGGGATCACTTATCCGAACTAGCCCGAGTTGTTGCTCGTGAGGTGAAGGTATTCTCCCGGCTGACGGAAATGGAGAGGTCCAGCATATCCAACCGAAGCAGCAAACTTTTTACGTTGTCGGCTATCAAGAACGCCTCAAAGGCTCTGCTGATGAAAGGGAAGAGTGACCTAGTTAGCGAGGATGAGCAGCAGTTGGCAATTGAATACTGGAATGAAGTCGCGGCTAACATGAGAGACTGGCAACTCGCTCTGGAAAAGAAAGTAGCGACCTGCGAGCTCCGTGAGCAATACGTTCATGCTCATGGCGTCATGCTGCAGGCCATGGGCCAAATAGGCGCCGACCTTTTGTTCAAGCCAAAATCTCAGTGGAGCCGGATACTGCAAGGTCTTCAAGACATTGATTGGGCACGAGCTAACAATGAGTGGGAAGGTCGAGCAATGCATCACGGTCGCATTAGCAAGGCTCGCAGTAGCGTCGTCCTCACGGGCAACTACATCAAACAGCAATTAAGTGTTCCTCTCACCCCTTCCGAGCAGGAATACGAGGAGTCGCTTAAGACATGACTGCGCAGGAACAGTTCGTTTTCCCGGATCATCTATCCATGATTCAGGAGTTTTCTCTTGGCAACCGCCCTCTAGTGGACCTAGTGCGCGAAATTCAGAACATATATTGCTCTGACGACCGGCCCTGGATTATTGGCTTCAGTGGAGGAAAAGACTCTACTTGCGTTCTTTCCTTGATCTACATGGCACTACTGCAGCTTCCTGCCGAAAAGCGAACCAAACATGTTTATGTGGTCTCGTCTGACACCTTGGTTGAGACCCCTGTCGTGGTCGACATGATCAAGAGAGTAATAAAGCTGATTAATGAGGCAGCGCCGAAAGAGGGCCTACCTATAAGTGCACACAGTGTTGTGCCAAAGACAGATCAAACCTTTTGGGTGAATTTGCTCGGTCGTGGTTATCCTGCGCCAAATCAGACGTTCCGCTGGTGCACGGAACGAATGAAGATAGACCCTGTGAGCGAGTTTATACTCGATAAGGTCGCTAAATTTGGTGAGGCCGTTGTAGTGTTGGGCTCTCGCAGCCAGGAGAGTGCGTCTCGCGCCCAGGTTATCGCGAAACATAAAATCGATGGTTCTGCGCTTAGCCGCCACAGCTCTCTTCCAAACGCCTACACGTATATGCCCATCGAAAGCTGGTCCGCAGACGAAGTGTGGATGTACCTAATGAGTGCCCCATGCCCATGGGGAGGATCAAACCAAGAGTTGCTCGAATTGTACAAAGGGTCGAACCAAGGCGAGTGCCCGCTGGTAATCGATAAAAGTACGCCCTCGTGTGGGAACAGCCGTTTCGGGTGCTGGACGTGCACCGTTGTGACTGACGACAAAGCGCTGCATGGCCTTATCGAGTCGGGTGCCAATTGGATGAAGCCTTTGTTGGCGTTCAGAAACAAACTATACATGTCCCGCCAACCAGAAAACTCTGAGGAGTATCGCAACTTTCGGCGAAGAACAGGAAGGGTCTCTTACAACTCGGGCGACATCAGTGATGATAGTGTGCGAGAAGTGCGCCATATCCCGGGTCCCTATTGGCTGACCAAGCGACAAGAATTCCTCCGTGAATTGCTCACTATTGAGAAGGGAATTAACGAGAGTGGTGAGTCTATCGAACTGATTACTCGCCCCGAGTTACACATGATAAGAAGAGAATGGCTACGCGACCCAAATGAACCGGACTGGGAAGACTCCCTGCCACGGATTTATCGCGAAGTCTATGGAGAGGACCTTGACTGGGTAGAGGACGATGCTGGCGCATTTACACGAGCAGATTCCGAAACACTTGAGAGGCTCGCAGAAAAATACGGTGTTCCATCAGCGCTTGTTCGCAAGATGCTGGAAGCAGAACTTCAAGTATCGGGTCTAGGCAATCGAAGGGGCATACTGAACAGCCTGGAGAGTATCCTCCAAAGAGATTGGGAGGATCTCGACGCGATCAATGAGCGCAACCATTCCTTTCGTAAGCGTGGCAAATCATACGTTGAGGAAGTGAAAGACGAATTTTCAGAGTTTTTGAACTAATGCTGATTAAAGAGCTTACGCTTACCGACTTTCGAGTCTACGAAGGGAAAAACTCCTTCAACCTCACGCCCGAAAAGCGTGCGGCCAAAACACGGCCCATCATTCTTTTTGGCGGTTTAAATGGCGCGGGTAAAACAAGCATCCTTTTGGGCGTAAGGTTGGCGCTCTACGGACGTTTGTGTCTGGGCAGTGCAGTTTCCCAAAAGCGCTATGATGAGTTTCTGCTCGACGCCATCCATCACTCAAGAGAGACTGGTCGCTCTGCCAACTCTTCGTCTGTTGAGCTCAAATTCACTTACGCAAAGCTCGGAACGGAAAGCCAGTACCACGTTAAGCGTGAATGGGAACGAAAGGGCAAAGGCGTTAAGGAAACACTCACTGTCTTGGAGAATGATACGCCTATTAAAGGTCTGAGCTACGAGCAAGCTCAGAATTTTCTGAATGAACTGATACCTGCAGGTGTATCCGACTTATTCTTTTTTGATGGTGAGAAAATCGCCCAACTAGCTGATGATTCCGGAGGAATAGCCCTCGAACAGTCTATCAAGAAATTACTCGGGCTCGACGTCGTGGAACGGCTCTCCGGCGATCTCACTGTTCTTAATCGGAACCTGGCTAAACGATCGTCAGCTCAGGAAATGCAGGCACAAATCGATGCTGAACAGTCCAAACTGACAAACTGTCGGAAGCAAGCTGAGATCGTCCGTCAAGAGATCTCAACCATCCTCGCTCAGCGCGCTGAGTTACAAGACCGCGCGAACAGACTCCAAAAAGACATCGATGATCGGGGGGGGCATTTCTCCACATCTCGGGCTCAGCTAGAAGCCAGATTGAGTCAGCTCCAAAGCGAGCGAGATAACTTAATATCCGACATCAATGTCCTTATATCCGGCGCCGCACCCATTGCCTTGGCAGAGGACTTTTGCCGAAGAACTAAAGAGCAGATTGAGCAAGACCTCCAGCTTCAGGGGCTTTTGCAGGAACACAGAATCCACAACGAATACCGAACACACCTGGAAGACGCTCTCGATTCAAAGCTGGCACCCGATTCTTTGGCTATCGTGCTCGCTGAGATAGATAAACTGGGCAACTCCCATCAAGACCTCGAATCCCAGACTTTGGTTCACGACTTAACGCCCTCTCAAGCAGGGAAAATATACTCAACATTCGAGGATGCTAGTAGACAGCGGCAGGATTTGATTAGATTGTTTGATGCTCTGGAGCGTATCGAAGCAGAACTCGATGAAATTGGGGCGTCTCTGGCCCGCGCTCCGGACGATTCTTTGATTGCCTCTGATTTCGAAAACTTGCAGCAGCTACAGCAAAAACTTGGCAGGTTAGATGCTGAAATCGAGTCAGCGCGGGCGAAAGGAAAAGACGCAGCTAATGAAGCCGTCGAAATAGCCCGCCGGCTTGACCGACTTTACGAAACTGCTGCGAAGCTGAGCGACCAAAAGAGAGTTATCGACTACGTCAACAACGCCAATGGCTTGCTCGCGGACTATGTCGATCAGACAGCGACCGCCAAGGTTCGAGACCTTGAAATCCAGTTCACCGAGTGCTTTGCCAAACTAGCTCGGAAAGAGGACATGGATCTACAAATTCGGATCAACCCAAAGACCTTCCACGTAGAACTATTGACCGGTAACGGGCGGACGATAGCGAAAGACGAGCTTTCAGCTGGTGAAAAACAGATATTTGCAATTGCTGTTCTTGAGGCGCTTGCAAAAACCTCCGGACGTCAGTTGCCTATGATCGTCGATACTCCATTAGGGAGGCTAGACTCCGAGCACAGAACCAAGCTGATAGAAGGCTATTTCCCTATCGCAAGCCACCAGATGATTGTGCTCTCTACAGACACTGAGGTGGATGAATCATTCTATTCTGATCTCGCACCCGACATATCCCGGGCCTATAAGCTCGAATATGATTCAAAAGCCGGAGCGACTCGCGTCCGTGAAGGTTATTTTTGGCACCAAAAGGAGGCGAGCTGAGATGTTTCCCACCCGCATTCAGTTGAGTAAAAAGACCTGGGATAGGCTGCAGTTCTTGCAAACAAAAACGCGCCTCACTCCTAATGTGCTGGCACGCACAGCTATTTCGCTTGCGCTGCGCGATACACGTACCGCTACAATAAATGACACCAGACCCGAACAGGTTCACGTTATCAATCGTGACGTTCTTTTTGGTGATCAGGAACATGCTTATGAAGCTATGATCAAGCAGTTTTGCTCAGAGCAAGGAGTCGACACCGATCCTCAAAACATTATCCGCTCTTTAATCGATAGCGGATTACACAAAATGGGGCACATCAAGAATCTCATAGATATGCATAGTATCTTCTCCAGAAGCTTTTGACACACCAGAAATAAGTTTAACTATACGATGTCACCTTTTGATGCATGAGCTCTATAAAGGTAACATCATTCTTTCCCGATTATCAGAAAGTGCAGCTAGGATCGAGTCTTGAATTAGCGCTGACGATATTGCTCAGCTTTATCGCTGAGCTCATTTTCTGCCTCTTCCCTGAGCTCCATTTCCGCGAAGGGCTTGTCGAGAACAAAATGCAACAGCATTCTCAAAAGCCGGTTTTGCCCTTTGGTGCTTGACGGAAAGAACTCAGTGTCTTCTAGATTGATAACCTTTGCTTTTCGAAGTAAGACCGGAAACTCGTCAATCGTATCCTTGTCGACTCCGTATTTTAAAAGCATCTCGTTTAACAGCTGAAACAGCGCTGATATGCCAATTGTTTTCACGAAAACGTGATCCGAGTGATCCTTTATATCAAATATTGACCCAACAGCATTAAAAAAAGCACTTATAACTTGCTCTATCGCCTTATCATTTTTAACCCTAAAATACTCTCGCATTGAAAACGATTCGTCAGCTTTTATAGCTTTCCTCCCAGCCAACCCCCACATAGTTTTTTTGTTAATTTCATACCTATCAAGTCTTGGATTTCTACTTATCAACCTCAAAACACCATCAACAAAAGCCGCAGTGGAAATAACCCAATTACCCTTAGGTACATTTTTTTCCTTTAACCTGAAATTAATATGGCCACAAAAAAACTCGCCGGGAGTGATAGCGAAATATCGACACAGATTTATCGCGAGCAAATCTGGAGACCAAATTTCCGAATCCAAACGATCTAGCTGGTAGCCAAATAAATTGTACGCGAGACTTTTATCTACTGGCGATTGATTAAAGTTCACGGTCGCAAACACCGAAGCCTGAAGAGATGGCGGCAAATCAAGATAAAGAGAACAATTAAGATCAAAATCTTCGGTCGCATACTCAAATCCAAATAGACGATGCTGACCGTCGACAATAGAGCAAACAATTTTATCTGAAGGAACAATCAGCTTGTAAAGATTCAGACCTTCATCAACGGCCTCAACTCGCCATTGGTCATCTTCTTCCGCGAGCCTGTCATCCTCATAATAATTAGCCGCGATTATTATAGATGATGGGAACATAGCGTCATCGCTATCGATAAACTCACCGATCTCTTTCAAACGCTCTCGCCTAAGCTTGCGTTGTGCACCCGTTATTTCTGCACCATCAAAAGATGCGGACTTTGAATAAGCTCTCTGTAAAATAAACTTCGAATTGAGTCGCACTGAATAAAAGGAACCAAATGGCTGATCAACCCTTATTGCCAGAAACTCATTTACACTCAACGGAATTTTCCCCACTTTAGATCCCTTTGCCTTGAATTACTGAGCTGTCTGACAGTGCTCCTGAAAGTTTCCCCGAGACCTCGTCTTGATCGAAATTAAACTCTTCCTTTTTTATTGTAAAACTCATCCAGATGGAAATGGTTAACAACAGACTAACCCAAAGGTGCCAAGTTGTCCCCCGAGGTTCTTTTAGAGCCCAGAAAGCAAGCAAAATTGCCAAGAACCAAATGAACATAGCAAATGAGTGTATAGACTTACTATCCGGGTCTTTTAGATCTTCATTTTTTACGAAATATTCAGCAGCGACCGTACCAAGAACACTTACGACATACATAAATATTGCAATATTGTCATAGGTTATGTTACTGGAAAGCTTTGAGGCTGGCGCACTGACATCTAACTGGAAAACCACAGGGATCCAAATCCCCATGGTCCCGATTCCAAGGCACACCACGGAGAAAAAAACAAAATGCGCAGACTTAAGTATATGAAAAAAGGTCGAGGCGCATGATAGAAATACCTTTTTGTACATATCAACTAATTCTAAAAAATTATCTTTCAATTACTTGATCTCCCAAAAGGCCAAATCTTTAACTTTAACCACTTTCTTTTTCCCATCCACACACAAGCTGACGTGTTTATCAAGCTTTCTTATCTGGCTCATAAAGTACTCCTCGTCTTGCTTGCTCTGTGTATTGAAGATGGCCTTTATCTCCTGCGATTTAATATTGGCGACCTGGTGAATCACCCAAGATAGGATAAGCGTTGAGTAGTCATTGTCGCCGGTTTTGAAGTGCGTCAATTCCTGTGTCGAAAGGATAGTCCCAACTCCAAACTCCCGTCCCTCCTTCAAAATCTTCTTGAGGCTCTCGAAGTCTTGAGACATAAAATTATCGGCTTCGTCGACCAGTATCATTTTAGAGATCTGACGAAAATTACCGTCTAGTTTCGAGCTACCTTGCTGATGCATCTGTGTATAGAAGAGATCTAACGTGAGTGCGACGACGAGGTTCTGGATGGTGCGATCGTAACCCGAAAGATTGATGACGGTAACACCATCGATGAGGTCATAGAGTGACAGGGTCTTGCTCGTATCCGGTTCAAAAATTTCATAGGCAGATAGCACTTCGAGCGCCGCGTATAAAGAGTCATGGTCGATCTTCTCCTGCTCCTGATACGCTGCCCAGACATCCTCCAGAGTCGGAGCGGGCCTACTCCAAGTGCTTTCATCATTTGAGTAAATGCCGGCGGCTTCATAGGCGTCCCGGATCACCGTGCGCAATTTGCTTTGCTGCTTTACGCCAAGGTTATAAGACTTGGACATCGACGAAATGAACTGACCAGCAACATGCACCGGTAGCTTTTTCTTGTCTCCAAACAAGGCGAACGGGTTGAAAGGCAAGCAGTCAAGTTCGAAAACCTTGGCATTAGTGGCCTGAACAAAATCGTCTTTAACGTAGTCAGCCTTGTAGTCGAAGATCAGTATCCCTATTGGGGCTCCGTCAACGTTATGATTCTGATTTCGAACAAGCTGAGTAATCAGCGACTTAGTGAATTGGGTCTTCCCTGTGCCCATCGTGCCAATAATTCCGGTATTCGTATTGAAGAGCTTTTCGGTATTCGTGGGCTCCCAATAGACTACCTCACCGCTTTGAACGTCCTTGCCAAACTCTACCCTGAGCGGCTCGGCAGGTGCCACAGGTTCGGAATCGCCCACCTTCTCTTCAGAAGTATCATCAGCCGCAGCGGGGAAGACACCGCTATCATGTTTTGAAAATGGGTACACGACCATTTCCGCCTTAGTGGGGGCAGGCTTCTTCGCTTCATCCTCTTTTGTGCCTGCAAGTTGTTGCTCTGTGAAAGGCTGCAGAAAATACTCTTTGGGCACATGAAGGAGTGACGAGTTGTCGATTTTCGCTCTAAGGTCTTGGTAAGGGGTCCTTACTAGCTCATCCAGTAGCCCCATCGGTATTTCAGCCTGAAGAACTTCTTCAGCTATCTCATACTTCTCTTCAAAACAGGACTCATTGTTGATGTGAGCTACTACCATTGCACCGGGATAATTCGGGAGCTGACCGATCCCATACTGGCCTTCTAACCATTCTTCGCGATGGTTTAAGAAATCCTCGAAATGGTTATCCTCGAAAACTCGATACAACTGATACTTCTCGATTTGCAGAAGCACTTGGCGAATGAATAGCCCGCGATAGAGACGCGACGCAAGCGTGTCCGGTCCCAAGAGGTCTTCTTCCATGTATCGTTTCAACTCAACCGCCTGGTCTCTCGCCTTGGAGAAATCAGGGCGGCCCCCAGCTTTTACCTCCACAGGTAGCAGGTAGAGTTGGCCTTCCTTAAAACCTGCGAACAAGATATCGTCAGAGATTGCACCTTTTTTGATCTTGCGATTGTGGCGCGAGAAATCACTATCCGTCATCGCAAGGCCAATATTGCCGGCCACTCTGATCATTTCAGCGACAGAGATAGGGATCCAGGTGATATCTGACTGAGCCAAAAGGGTACTAACGATTTTATAGGCGCCGATAATGCCTTCTTTCGCAATCTTTTCTTTCGAGTGGTCGGTAATCAGTCTGAGCAGCCATTCACCATTGAACGCATTGAACTCTCGAATCAATTCATTGCCAGCATTGCCCAAGACATTCTTATAAAGGTCAACTTGCTTGGTTACGGTGATCGCGTCATAACCCGACGAGCTTGTGTATTGGTCGGAGTAGTGGATGAGAATCACGCCTTCGGTGGCTTCAAAGAACTTCAGCGTGACCTTTGGATCTATGATGGTCGTCCATACTGAACTATCGTATGAGCGCTCCAGCAAGGACATAAACTCCTGACTCACTGCGAGGCTCGTGGCCGAATGATCATGATAGACATCGTTCTTGGACTGAGAGGGGCGCCAAAGCGTTCCTATTAACTTAGCCAACTTCAAGTGCAGTAAAGAGCTGTAATCGACACCTTTCAGGCCAAAAGCCGTGAAGTATCGGTCACCCTCGCTCCTCGAAGACTCACCTGACAACAGTCCAGCGCAGGCAACACCCGAAACGTGCTCATCAATATTGTTGTCCACAGCTTCCACTTTCTGATCATTCTTAAAAAATGTCAGATGAGCATAAGCTTGCTCTTCCACGTGGCTATGCTGAAACTTGCTAAACGTTAGCCTGGTCCGCAGTAGATCGATTACCGCGTCGGCATTGCGACGTGCAGCCCCCTTATCGAGCCCGTACCGTTCCTTGATTTCGTCATACATCCCCATCTCAGCGAAAACATCAAACTCAGTCTCGACTAACTTCTCGTCGTAGAGATTGACGTGTATGTGACGGCCGCCGAGCAAGTTCGCCTGATAGTAGGACACCAGCCCTCTGAATAACTCTGAGTTTTCTGCGTTGTTGACAGAGTTTATTAACAGAGGGGCGTCATCGACCTGGCGGAATAGCTGCTCAAATGTAGACGTGAACTCCTCGATTTTGTGCTTTACAAGGTTTATCACAAAATCAAAGCTTGTATCCTGATGTGGCACTATCTCCAACCAGAGGGGGTTCTCTGGCACAGCCTGTGTATAACTGTAACGATTGTCTCTGTCGAAAAGGTGAGGGAGTAATCCCCGTGCGTTTAATCGGCCTTTCGTAACCTCTGGTAATTCGCGAAAGCTACGCGCTTCACCATCTTCAACGATTTCTTCAACCAAACTCAGATAGTAGGCCATGACCAGCGGATGGAACGGAGTAAAAAATCGACGCTCCTCCACTGTTGCCAGCCCAATGCGAATCACCAGCCGTTCAGAGCTATCGAGCGGCTTCCCCTTCTTAATTTTTTCCAAGTACTCAACGGAAGCCAGAACATACTCTTTACCTAGGGCAACAAGTTCAGGCCCCCAGCTAGCCAGCGAGGGCAACGTCTTACGCTGTTGAAAGTAAGAAACAAGGGCGGCATAGGCTTGATATATTCTGTCGTCGGCGAGCGAAAGGTTTGAAAGTGGAATTCCTTTGCGTCGATCATTGTCCCATTCGATGCACTCTTCATTAACGAAGGCAGACTCTGCCTGGAGCAAGGCTTTTCGGAAGAACACTGGCTCCGATTCTTGGCTATCGAAGACGACGGTCTCTTTCCCTGGCCGATACACACCATTGAAGTTATCGTCTTTAAAAAGCCTGGCAAACCGACTTGGATCAAAAATCACTGGTAGCCGCAGTGCTTCTTTGCTCGGTTCTCCTTCAACGAGTACAAAGAGAGACCTGTCCCCATTCGTCAGGGTGAAATTAACTTCGTCAGACTCATCGTAGAGCTGCTCGAAATCGATCTTTCCCACTGAATTTACGTCAATTGTTTCACCGCTGTCGGATAACACGGTCTCAGGGGTGACGTCAGGATTAACGTCAAGGCAATGTTGGTCTGCCTGGAGTACGAGTGCTCTTCTCCTTCTATCGATGAGAAAGCGATTCTCAAAGGCCGAAAGATAAAAGACCCCCTGTTGCACTACCAGGCAATGAAAGCTGTATTTTTCGTTCGAAGAATCTCGATTGAGTCTCAGACTAAAAAACTCTGGTTCACCACTACATGGTCCGGAGATAGTGAAGGTCGACTTGTCACCTCTAAAAGAGAAGTCAATGTCAATGACGTCGGACATGGCTCTTGGCGTAACCAAAAGCTCCTTTTTTTCTAATCGCTGACCAACGAACTTGATCTTGAAGCTGAACAGGTCCTGACCACTCGGAACCTCAATAATCAGATGCTTATCTCGCCTACCCGCCGAGGTGTCTTTCTTATCTCTTACGTCGATTTGGCAGCCATTAACCTCGATTCCTTCATAATCGAGAGTCAGCTTTTTCTGAAGCTCCTCTTCGTCTCGAAACTCTTGGTAGTTGAGCTCGGTCCAGGGAACTTCGGCTCCTTCTCCAAAATGTTCTTGTATGAATTTTGATCCAAACTTTGTCAGCTTGTCTTCCAAGTCATTCGGGAAATGCTCAACGGCAAACTCAATCTCTTCCCTCAGCTGGCGATTCGACTCCAGTCGGCGCGCTACCTGCTTCTCGTTCGAATTGCTTAACACCTGCGGGTCGTTGAACAGCCCTAGCTCCTGGAATCGCAGGTCTCCGTCTAGCAATGCATCATGGAGGTGTCGAAATCCGAATACACTGGAGCCTTCTTCTGTGATTATCCGGGCTTGGTGCTCTAAGAGACACCGGGAAGCAACTTGATTCTGAAGCCCACCAGATATCATGAGATCCAGCTCATTTTTTGTTTGATTAGGCGACCAAACAGCGTCGCCCTGGGCCAGGTCGAACGCACTATTAATCAAAGTATCAAGAAGGCTGTTATGTACGATTAGCAAAGCGCACCCCTCGAAAGGGGGCATCTCAGCTGCCACAGTATCCCGAAGGTTTGATATGTAGTTTTCCGTGTAGCAACCATTCTGAATATCAGGCTGCTCCAAATGCCCGGTCACCAACAAACGTACATCATTAATCTGGAGATATGAAAGTTCGTGCTCGCCATAACGTAGTCGACCATCACACTGTTCTAACAACTCCGAAACAAGACGTACCGTATTTTCCGGGTCTGGTGATTTGAACTGATACCGGGCGCCCGCTTCTATCCGGGACTGAAGCCAACCACGTAGATTACTTACCAAGAAGGCTTCAAAGTGTTTTTCGGACATAAACCGCATCTCCGCTATCGCTCATTCGCTCGACGTTACCAATTCGCTCCAAAAACCTGATGATCGCTTGCTCTGACTGTCTGTCGAACCAGACCCCACGTTTTCTAAACTCCTGAAGCAGCTCTTGGAACTGAATCTGCTTTCTGCTGCCGATAGCCAGGTTTGTGAGAAGGAGTAGATAATCTTGAGAAATTGTCAGCACTCTTCCTGAGCGCCCCCTCACCTGGACAAAGTGTGGAGCAATTTCATTCTCAAATGCGTTCACAAATTTATTGTTTACAGCGTGTTGGTTCGTACCTTTTGTCCCAAAAATTTCCTTGGCAGTTCTACTGAGTATCTCAATCAGTTCTTTCGTTGATTGAGGATATTCTTCAAGAGGTGGAAATTTTCTTTTTTCTCGATATTTTTCGCAGAACCTTATCAGCGAGCTATTAATGCTATTACGCTGTAACGTATCCATCTCGTTTATATCTAAAAAAATCTTCCAAAGAGGAAACTTTATCGCTTTCCTATTCTTCGGTTGATTCAGATATTCAAGCATAGAAAGAACCGGGAATAGATCGAAAGCTTTCGTCCTCAGGTGACGAAAAGCTTCTCTAACCTTATTCCGCTCTAAGCTAGCCTTCTCGGTATCAAGAATGAAAAAAAGTGGTTTACTAGCAGGCTGCTCCGTCCAACCATTGATGTTCAATGCCAACTGGGAGCTATATAAAAAGGTATAAAGGCTAAAAAATGCTCTAAGGTTGTCTAAGAAATATCCGGGGTGCTCCAAAAGAAAGCCAAGATCCTGGGAAAAGAGCTCTGACATAAATGGCAAATAAGGCCTCTCAACGGGATCCTCTTTACAATCAGTCAATTGCTGTTGGAACGCTTCAACAAGCTCTTGCTCTAAGAAATTCACTTCACTGCTGAGTTTTGGAAATCTTCGATTCGAGTCACGAATGAAGCCGATAAAAACTTGCGCAACATGTTTATTAGTAGATGCCTCAGCCTGAGCGGCTTTGGCAATTAGAAATTCCGGAGAAACTTTAAACAAACCTACCGCTTCATTATCGAAATACATTTTTTCAATAAGAGGGAAAATTTCTTGGTCCGTCAGCTTATACTGTAAGCGACTATAAACTGAGGACTTAAAACTCTCTAACGTTGAGCCTTTCTCAAGCCGCTTTTGAAAAGCCACCGTCAAAATGCTTCCAGCTATTGCTTCGAAATCAAGGCCAGACGACTGAGACCGAAATGGCAGAAAATGGTTAACGAAGTTTTTGTTCTGAATTTCTTGTTCATCCAGCGCAAACAAGTTATCGGAAATACTCACTCGACACCTCCGACAACGATCTCACTGTCTTCAACTTCATTCGTAAGATAAACGTGTTGTCTACCATCCGAAAGCATCAGCTTGTTTGAACGAATGACGACTTTTATTACGTCGTCGACGATCTCCTCCAAAATCACAATCGTATTCTTATCGTGCTTATTCGGCCTGTACCCATCGTTTATTTTAGAAACCAGCTCAAGAAAACTAAGGTTTACATTAAACGTTTGAAGTGGTTCATCAGCAACCTTAAGGCAAACCGGAAACTCGTGGATATTTGCCATCTCTTCATTTTCAATTCTTTTGAGGTCAGGCTTAATATCGGCTACTGCCGAAATAAAGGCGCCGTTTCTGGAGCACAAAAATAAATGCTGTTTTGCAGTTAATGACGGATCCAACCTGTTTCCGAATCGAACCAATGCATATACAAGCTCATCCTTATAGAAACTTCTCAGCTTTTGACGCTCCTCAGCGCTTCCATCATAGCTTTTATGTAAACGCCAAATCTCAATGTATCTGTCGTAAAGTGGTTGTTCAAAATCCTTTTTGAAACGTTGATGAAAGTTATTCCCAATGGCGATATCCTGAAACAGATAGAAAAATCGCAACCAACCAGCCGACTCAATGTCGACTATGCCAAGGGTTTCCTGCACTGAATTCTGGAACTCATCGAAAGCCTCTTCTCTGATACCTAGAGGATGCTGAATGAGGAACTGATCAATATTCCGAGACCTAATCGTGCATGGGTCAAAATGGCTGATAACGTCACTCAAGTCATTGTGACCAGCCACAAATAGATTGTTGAAAAGCAAGCTGGGGCCGCAAATCAAATGGTGAACGAAATCGAGCAGAGCCCGCGCAGAAAGAAATTGATCAAATTTTAATCTAGCAGAAAGAAGCAAGTGGACTATCCGATCACGCACCTGCTCGTGTTTGAGTAACTCATAGTTCAGAGTCAGAGTGCTGGGATTCGTTCGCACCGCATCCAGATATGCAAGATGTAGCGGATTTTTTTCATTGGAGGCAACTACGCGCGAAAACAGTTCACTGATAAAGCTCGATCCGGTCTTTCCGTCCTCAATACTGAATTTCGGATACTGTTCAAAGTTAAGGAACTTGTATGAGACTGAAATTTCGTCCCCACTTTGGAGGTAGGATTCAATGGCACTCCTGATGTTTTCGTGGCGGGGATGTCCTTGAGATGCAAAGTTAAATAGCATCCCGACATTTATTCCAATGACCAGCGGCTTGTCCGACTCACGATGCTCGTCAAAGAGCTGATCTAACGCTTCAATTGCATCTTGGTCGGGTTTAAACGCATGAGTAGCATCTAGGTGAAACCTGATTCTGTCCGAGTAGGTCTCGTAATAGCGTTTTAGAATTTCAGACTTTCCGTCACCGGAAGAGCCACACAAGAAGATGACACTTTTTGACGAAAGGTTCGAATTCAGAAGGTCTCTGAAGTCTTTCTCAATCCTCGTTTCGACGTAGAGGTACTCTTTGAGCTCGTTTTGCTCTTTTTGTCCCGCCCCCAGCGTTGTAACCGCTTGAGCTGACGACCGAGCCAGGGTGTCAAGCAACCGTTTGAACTGCACGCTATGTCCTTAACCGTTCGGTGGTACCGCGAGTGATTATAATTTTTAGAAAAACGACCAAAGGTCATTGAGGCTACCATAGCGAGATTTCACGAGGGAAGCTAGTGTCCCTTAACAAAAGTTCGTCTTATTATTGAGCTTGTCAGATAGGCGCGCGATTGACTCAATGATTTGATCGGCGGTTTTACGCCAGACAAACGGTTTGGGATCGTCATTATACGTTGCAAGGTAGTCCTTGATTG
>NZ_JBSXNZ010000072.1:0-156746 GCF_056857895.1 Marinobacter sp. B-21 | reverse complement strand
AGGTCTTTAACCGCCTGTCTCTGGTAAGCTTGTTGGATACGATGACTCGGCTTCAGAGCCAGCCATGAACCGCCGTATACGGAACCGTACGTACGGTGGTGTGAGAGGACGGGGGAGGTAACTCCCCCTCCTACTCGATCCAGTCTGAAAAAGGTTTGCCATGAAAATGAATTTTGCCGGGCGGGAGCTGGATATGTCCCGCTGCCACGTAATGGGGATTTTAAACGTAACGCCGGATTCCTTTTCCGATGGAGGGAAGTTCAACCGGCCTGGCGTGGCTCTCCAGCGGGCCAGGCAAATGGTGGCCGATGGTGCGACATTTATCGATATCGGTGGTGAGTCGACCCGTCCGGGTGCGACGCCGGTGTCGGTTCAGGAAGAGCTGGATCGGGTCTGCCCGGTGGTTGAAGCGGTTGCCCGAGAGCTGGATGCCGTGGTCTCGGTGGACACCAGTGCGCCGGAAGTGATGGCGGAAACGGCGAAACTCGGGGCAGGCCTGATTAACGATGTGCGTGCGCTTCAGCGGGAAGGCGCGCCGGAGGTGGTCGCCCGGGCTGCCATACCGGTGTGTATCATGCATATTCAGGGCGAGCCGGACACCATGCAGGATTGCCCGGAGTACCGGAATGTCCGCCGGGAGGTGAGTTCGTTTCTCTCGGAGCGAATGCGTGTAGCCGAAATGGCCGGCGTTCGTCCGGAGAATATTCTGCTCGACCCGGGCTTCGGTTTTGGCAAGAGTCTCGAGCACAACCTGCAGCTGCTCGCTTCCCTTGAGCAGATGCATATCCTCGGGCACCCGCTGCTGATTGGGGTTTCCCGGAAGTCCATGCTCGGCCATATCACCGGACGCGATGTGAATGAAAGGTTGCCCGCAAGTCTCGCGGCCGCGACAATATCCGCCATGAAAGGTGCCAGCATAATTCGCGTGCACGATGTCAGGGAAACTGTGGACGCCGTCCGTGTGGTGACGGCAGTGAAGGAGGCAGGCTAATGTCCGAAAGAAAATATTTTGGCACCGACGGCATCCGCGGCCGTGTCGGTGAGTTTCCGATTACCCCCGAATTCATGCTCAAGTTGGGCTGGGCCGCCGGTCAGGCGTTCAAGCGCGATGGCCATCGCAACAGTGTATTGATTGGCAAGGACACCCGCCTCTCCGGTTACATGTTTGAATCCGCCCTCGAGGCCGGACTTTCAGCCGCCGGTGTTGATGTAAAACTGCTTGGCCCGATGCCGACACCAGCCATCGCCTATCTCACCCGTACATTCCGGGCCTCGGCCGGTATCGTGATCAGTGCGTCCCATAACCCTCATCACGACAATGGCATCAAGTTTTTCTCGGCTGACGGCACCAAGCTCGATGACGCCCTGGAAGCGGAAATCGAGCGTTGGCTGGACATGCCGATTCAGGTGTGTGAGCCGGCGGAGCTTGGCAAGGCCTCTCGGGTGGACGATGCCCCGGGCCGGTATGTGGAATTCTGCAAAAGTACCGTGCCGAACGAATTCACCCTGGATGGCATGAAAATCGTGCTGGATTGCGCTCACGGTGCCACTTATCACGTTGCCCCTAAGGTATTCAGTGAGCTTGGCGCCAGGGTGTCGGTGATTGGCGCCGATCCCGATGGTCTGAATATCAACCTGAACGTTGGCTCTACCCATCTGGAAGCGCTGAAGGCAGCTGTTGTTGGAAAGGGGGCGGATCTTGGCATCGCTTTTGACGGCGACGGTGACCGGGTGCTGATGGTGGACCGCGACGGCTCCGAAGTGGATGGCGATGAACTTCTCTACGTGATTGCCTCCCAGCGCTTTGCGGAGGGCAGCCTGAAAGGCGGGGTTGTCGGTACCCTGATGACCAACCTTGGTGTCGAGCTGGCACTGAATGAGATTGGCATCGAATTCGAGCGCGCCAATGTCGGCGATCGCTACGTAATGGAGCGCCTGGTGGCCAACAACTGGGTACTCGGCGGTGAAGGCTCGGGTCATATGGTTATTCGTGACTGCACGAGTACCGGAGATGGGATTGTCTCGGCGTTGCAGACCCTGCTGGCGGTCAGAAAATCGGGGAAGACGCTTTCCGACATCCGTCTGGGCATGAGCAAGCTGCCTCAGAAGATGATTAACGTGCGTGTAAGCCAGCGTTTCGATCCGTTCAGCCGAGACGACATTGTTGCTGCGGTGCAAAAGGCCGAATCTGATCTGGGCAGCTCCGGGCGAATCCTGCTCAGAGCCTCTGGAACCGAACCGTTGATCCGGGTTATGGCCGAAGGACAGGACGCAGAGGATATCCTGCGGGTTGTCGAGGAACTGGCGAAAGTGGTGGAGAATTCTGCCGCTTAATTTTGTGTTTTCAGGCGGTTGTCTGCCGGGAGGGAGTGCTGTATAGTTCGCCCTCCCTCACGTTCGGGAACTGTTATGCGTCGTAAGATCGTAGCCGGAAACTGGAAGATGAACGGGTCAAGAGACCTGGCCCAAACGCTGGTAGGCTATGTGCGATCCCAGGTCGAGTCTCTTGATAATGGCGTTGAGGTTGTTATCATTCCTCCCGCAATTTATATCGGAGATGCGGTCGCCCAGGCCGGTGATGCGCTGGCATTGGGTGTTCAGAACGTCGGGCAGTGGGAATCCGGAGCCTATACCGGTGAGATTTCCGCTGGGATGGCAAGAGATCAGGGTTGCCGTTACGGTCTGGTGGGTCACTCTGAACGTCGTCAGATCTTTGCTGAAAGCGACGACATGGTGGCTGCAAAAGTTGAGCGCCTCGTTGGCAATGATCTGGACGCCATCGTCTGTGTCGGTGAAACGCTTGAACAGCGGGAGGCTGGCGAGGCGGAGTCGGTTGTTGCAGGTCAGGTCCGGAAAGGGCTGGCAGCAGTGACGCCGGATCAGTGGTCGCGTGTTGTCGTTGCTTACGAGCCTGTATGGGCTATTGGCACCGGCAAAACAGCCACCGCGCAAGATGCCCAGGCCATGCACGCGTCGATCAGAAAAGTGCTGGCAGGGATGGGTGCCCCGGCGGAAGAGATATCGCTGCTTTACGGGGGCAGTGTAAAAGCGGATAATGCAGCGGCGCTTTTTGCCGAGCCGGATGTTGATGGCGGCTTGATCGGCGGAGCGTCGCTGATAGCAGAAGAATTTGTAAGTATTTGCCGGGCGGTTCCGGCAGATGCCTAAAGTTAAAGGTTCGCGAGAGTCGTTATGGATTGGTTAGAGACACTGGTTGTCGTTGTGCACGTCGTGATCGCGGTGGCGCTGGTGGGTCTTGTGCTGATCCAGCAGGGCAAGGGTGCTGACGCAGGAGCTGCCTTTGGTGGTGGTGCCTCTCAGACAGTATTCGGTAGTCAGGGTAGTGGCAGTTTTCTGACCCGCTTTACGACTCTGCTCGCCATTGTATTTTTTGTGACAAGTTTCTCGCTGGCGGTCTTTGCCAAGCAGCGCGCCGAACTGGCCGGGGAAGCAGGTATTCCTGTAGTCGAGGAATCCGCTGCCACCGCACCGGCTGACAGTGCCGCTGGAAATGGTAAGGCTTCCTCCAGCGAAACCGGGGGCGGGGAGTCTGGTCTCCCTGAACTCGAGTAAGAATGTTGCCCGGGTGGTGAAACTGGTAGACACGCTATCTTGAGGGGGTAGTGGCGAAAGCTGTGCCGGTTCGAGTCCGGCCCCGGGCACCATATAGAAGAAAAGCGGCTTGGACTCTCCAGGCCGTTTTTTTTGGTCAGTCCTTGACCACTCTGCCCGGCGTCTCTATACTCCGGCGGAGATTGGGACCTGCCGCGTGGTGCTGGCGGGTTTCTGGCAGGCCAGGTGTCTGTCAGCAGGAAGCGGTACATCGGTTTGCTTCCTGCGAGTTCTTGCAACAAAAGGCCCCATTGTTCGGGGCTTTTTGATTAAGGGGCCTGGCGCAAAGGGCCCTGGTGCATAAAAAGGGCTGATAAAACAGCCCTTTTTTTGTTTTTGGGGCCGGTAAATCTGATAACGGAGAAGGCGTAACTTGTCAGCCAAGCTTAAACAACTGGAAGACATTCTTCGGCCTGTAATTGAGGGTCTGGGGTATGAGTTCTGGGGCATTGAATTCCGCTCACAGGGCCATCATTCCCTGCTGCGGGTATTTATTGACGATGCCGAGAACGGTATCGGAATCGAGGACTGCGAAAAAGTCAGTCGCCAGATCAGCGGTGTGATGGATGTGGAAGATCCCATCCAGACCGAATACACACTGGAGGTTTCATCCCCGGGGATGGATCGCCCGCTGTTTCGTCTGGAGCAATACGAAGCCTTTGTCGGCCACCAGGTTCAGATTCGTCTCCGGATGGCATTTGAAGGGCGCCGGAAGTTCCAGGGGCTCATCAAGGGTGTCGAAGGTGATGATGTGGTGGTGGTTGATGACCACGAATATCTGTTGCCTTTTGACAGCATCGAAAAGGCCCACATCGTACCGGTATTCGAATGAACGATATGAAAAAGTCAGTGGACGCACAGTTTATGTTGAGGGCAGGGCAATCCAATGAGTAAAGAGATCTTGCTGGTGGTTGAATCCGTCTCGAACGAGAAAGGTGTCGAGAAGGATGTGATTTTCGAAGCGATCGAGCTGGCACTGGCCACCGCGGCCAAAAAACGCTTTGATGACGAAGAGGCGGATATCCGGGTTTCGATCGACCGGAAAACCGGGGAATATGAAACCTTCCGCCGTTGGCTGGTTGTGGACAACGATGCGGTTCCTGCGCTGGGTACAGAGCTCACTCTGCAGGAAGCCGAGGAAATCGACACGGCGCTGAAGCCGGGCGATATTCATGAAGAGAAAATTGAATCCGAGGCCTTCGGTCGGATCGGAGCCCAGGCTGCCAAGCAGATTATCTTCCAGAAGGTCCGTGAAGCTGAGCGCATGAAAATTGTCGACAGCTACCGTGACCGTGTTGGTGAGCTGGTGTCTGGTACGGTCAAAAAAGTGACTCGCGACAATGTCATTGTTGATCTGGGCAGTAACGCCGAGGCGCTGTTGCCCCGGGAGCACCTGATTCCCCGGGAAACCTTCCGTATGGGCGACAGGGTGCGCTCCCTGCTTCTGGAGATCCGTACCGACCATCGCGGCCCCCAACTGATCCTGAGCCGCACCGCAGCGCAGATGCTGATCGAGCTGTTCCGCATTGAGGTGCCGGAAATCGCGGAAGAGCTGATCGAGATCCGTGGTGCCGCAAGGGATCCTGGCTCCCGGGCCAAGATCGCAGTAAAAACCAATGATCGCCGCATTGATCCGGTTGGCGCCTGTGTTGGTATGCGCGGGTCCCGCGTTCAGGCCGTTTCCAACGAGCTCGGTGGTGAGCGTGTCGACATCGTACTCTGGGACGATAACCCGGCCCAGTTGGTGATTAATGCCATGGCCCCGGCGGAGGTTGCCTCCATCGTAATGGATGAAGACCGGCACACCATGGAAGTGGCTGTGGCGGAAGACAATCTGGCCCAGGCGATTGGCCGGAACGGCCAGAATGTTCGCCTGGCTACCGAACTGACAGGCTGGACCCTGAACGTGATGACCGAAGAAGAAGCCGGTGAGCGTCAGGAGCAGGAGTACAATCGACTTGTCGAGCATTTCACTGGCAACCTGGATATTGATGAAGAGTTCGCCGGTGTGCTGATTGAGGAAGGGTTTACTTCGATCGAGGAGGTAGCCTATGTGCCAATGGAAGAGATGCTGGCGATCGAAGGTTTTGACGAAGAGACCGTCACTGAACTGCGTCGTCGTGCCAAGGATGTCCTGCTGAACCAGGCCCTGGCAAGCGAGGAGGCACTTGAGGGTGCCGAGCCGGCAGAGGATCTTCTTGGTATGGACGGCATGGACCGTAGCCTGGCCTTCAAGCTGGCTGGCATGGGTGTGCGCACCATGGAAGATCTGGCAGAGCAGTCCGTTGGCGACCTGCTCGATATTGATGGTATGGATGAAGAGCGTGCCGGTCAGCTTATCATGACCGCACGTGCCCCCTGGTTTGAAGACCAGGCCTAATTCGGGAGGAGGACCAGTATGGCTGAAGTAACGGTAAAACAACTGGCCGAAGATGTAGGCGCTCCCGTGGATCGTTTGCTGAAGCAGATTGTGGAGGCTGGCCTGAAGGCCCGCTCCGAGAGTGATTCTGTCTCCAGCGATGAGAAGCAGCAGTTGCTGGCCTATTTGAGAAAGACCCACGGTGAGGCCGGTGCCGAGCCGCGCAAGATTACCCTGAAGCGCAAGACCACCACGACCCTCAAGGCGGGCAAGGCAAAAACCGTCAATGTTGAGGTTCGCAAGCGCCGTACGTACATCAAGCGGGCTGAACTGCAGCCTGAAGCTGAAGCGTCGAAACAGGAAGAGCTGGTCGTAGAGCAGGCGCAAGAGCAGCCGCCGGTGGAAGAAGCGCCAAAGGCGGCAGCCGAGCAGGCTCCACAGGCGGAGGCTGAGAAGCCGTCCCCGGCTGAGGCAGCGACCCCGGAAGAGGCTGCACAGCAGGAACAGGCCGGGAAGGCAGAGCCGAAGAAAGCAGCAGAGCCAGCTCCCGCTCCGGAAGACATTCCCATGCCACCGCCTGAGGGCGAGGGCAAGGATCGCAAGCCGAAGAAGAAGAAAGAAAAGGTTCGCGAACGCAGCGACGAGGTCGAAGAAGGCAAGCCCAAGAAAAAGCAGGCTGGCCATCGCGGTCCTCGCGCTCGTCCGGTGGAAGAGCCGCTGGTGATCTCCGAAGACGAGGAAGATACCACGCTGCGTAAGCCGCTACGTGCGAAAAAGAAACCCAAAGAGAAGCGTCATGGCTTCGAGAGGCCGACCAAACCAATGGTCAGAGAAGTAGAGATTCCGGAAACGATTACTGTAGGAGACCTTGCCCAGCGCATGGCGGTCAAGTCGGCTGACGTAATCAAGACCCTGATGGGTATGGGCGTTATGGCCACCATCAACCAGGCACTGGATCAGGAAACTGCCGTTCTGGTGACCGAAGAACTGGGTCACACGCCCAAGACAGTCAGCGATGACGCGTTCGAAGAGGAGGTTCTGAGCGAATTCTCCTTTGAAGGCGGCGAAAAGACCCAGCGCGCTCCGGTTGTGAGTGTGATGGGTCACGTTGACCATGGCAAAACGTCACTGCTGGACTACATCCGCCGTACCAAGGTGGCCTCCGGTGAATCCGGTGGCATTACCCAGCACATTGGTGCCTACCACGTTGAAACGGATCACGGCATGGTGTCCTTCCTGGATACGCCGGGCCACGCTGCATTTACTGCGATGCGTGCCCGTGGTGCCCAGTGCACCGATATCGTGGTCCTGGTGGTTGCAGCCGATGACGGTGTGATGCCCCAGACCAAGGAAGCTGTCCAGCATGCCCGTTCAGCCGGTGTGCCCATCGTGGTTGCGATGAACAAGATGGATAAGGAAGAAGCCGATCCGGATCGCATCAAGACGGAGCTGGCCGGTATGGAAGTGATTCCGGAAGACTGGGGCGGTGATGTCCAGTTTGTGCCGGTCTCTGCTCACACCGGTGCGGGCATCGACGATCTGTTGGAAGCTCTGCTGCTGCAGGCCGAAGTTCTGGAGCTGCAGGCGGTAACGGACGCCCCGGCCAAAGGGGTTGTGGTCGAGTCCAGTCTTGAGCGTGGACGCGGCTCCGTTGCAACCGTACTGGTTCAGAATGGTACCCTGCGCCAGGGTGACATGGTTGTGGCCGGTGCCTACTTTGGTAAGGTCCGGGCCATGACCGATGAAGCCGGCAAACAGGTCAGGGAAGCTGGCCCCTCCATTCCGGTCGAAATCCTCGGTCTGAACGGAACACCGGATGCCGGTGACGAATTCTTCGCAGTTGCCGACGAGAAGAAGGCCAAAGAGCTGGCCGAGTTCCGCCAGACCCGCGAGCGGGAGCAGCGTCTCCAGCGCCAGCAGGCGGCAAAGCTCGAGAACCTGTTCGAGAATATGGGCAAGGACGAGGTCAAAACCCTCAATGTGGTGCTCAAGACCGACGTTCGTGGTTCTCTGGAAGCCATTACCAAAGCCCTGCAGGACCTTGGTAATGACGAGGTTCAGGTGAAGATTGTATCGTCCGGTGTCGGTGGTATTGCCGAGACCGACGTCAGCCTGGCCATGGCAACCAACGCCGTTATCTTCGGCTTCAACGTTCGTGCCGATACAGCGTCCAAACGCCTGGTTGAGCAGGAAGGTCTGGATCTTCGCTACTACAGCATCATCTACAACCTGATTGATGATGTGAAGGCAGCCCTGACCGGCATGCTGGCACCGGAATTCCGTGAAGACATTGTCGGCATTGCCGATGTTCGCGACGTCTTCCGTTCGCCGAAGTTTGGTCAGGTGGCTGGCTGCATGGTGACCGAAGGTACCGTTTACCGGAATAAACCGATCCGGGTTCTTCGGGACAACGTGGTTATCTTTGAAGGTGAGCTGGAATCCCTGCGCCGCTTCAAGGACGACGTTCCTGAAGTCCGTAATGGCATGGAGTGCGGCATCGGTGTTAAGGGTTACGACGTGAAAGTCGGCGACCAGATCGAAGTATTCGATCGCGTCCGGGTCGAGCGCAAGCTTGAGTCCACCGGCGCATGATGCGCCTGAGGTTAAGGGAAGCCTGATGCCAAGAGAGTTCAGCCGGATTGATCGCATCGGCGATCAGATGCAACGGGAGCTGGCCCAGCTCATCCAGCGGGAAGTCAAAGACCCGCGGGTGGGCATGGTTACGGTAAATGCAGTCAAGGTCAGTCGTGACCTTGGCTACGCCGATATCTACGTGTCCCTGCTTTCCACCGAAGAGCTGACGGAGGAGTCTCCGGAAGTCAAAGAGTCTATCGCTGTTCTCAACAAGGCGTCGGGCTTTCTTCGCGGGCAGGTGGGGCGTGCCATGAAGCTGCGGGTTGTGCCGCAGCTCCGGTTCCATTTTGATGCTTTGCAGGGCTATAGCCGCAAGATGGACAGCCTCATTCGCGAAGCTGTTGGTGACAAGCCCGCCGTGGACCGTGATGAAGGTGAAGGCCAGGACGATCCGGAGCGTAACGCTTGAGCCGCAGACGCAAGGGCCGTGACGTCAACGGCATTCTGGTGATCGACAAGCCGCTGGGTGTCACCTCCAATGGCATTCTGCAACAGGTTAAGCGTCTGTTCGGTGCGGCCAAGGCGGGTCACACCGGTGCGCTGGACCCGCTGGCCTCCGGTGTGTTGCCGCTGTGTTTCGGTGAGGCCACCAAGTTCTCCCAGATGATGCTGGACAGCGACAAAGCCTACATTGCCACCGCACGGCTCGGGATCAGCACCGAAACTGGCGACAGTGAAGGGGCCATCGTTGCCGAGAAGCCGGTACCGGCAGGTCTTTCCTCTGAGGTGCTGGAGCCGGTTCTGGACCGGTTCCGGGGCGATATCCTGCAGGTCCCCTCCATGTATTCGGCGCTTAAGCACAAGGGGCGCCCGCTCTACGAATACGCCCGGGAAGGCATTGAAGTGGAGCGACCGGCCCGGCCAGTCACCATCTACGAACTGACACTTCTGGACATTCGTGAGAATGAGCTGGATATCGCCGTCAGTTGCACCAAGGGTACGTACATTCGCTCACTGGTTGAGGATATTGGCGAAGCCCTCGGTTGTGGCGCCCATGTATCGGCCCTGCGCCGTACCATGGCTTCGGGGTTCACCCTGGCCAATGCCCATGTGGTCAAAGACCTGGAAGACATGCGAGAGCGTGGCGAAAGCCTGGACGGCCTTCTGGTCGCCCCGGATGCCGCGCTGTCCATGTTCCCGGAGCACCATCTGGCGGGGCCGGCGCTGGTATCGATATTGAACGGACAACCGGTTAGAATACCGGGTCAAGCCCATGAAGGCTTCGTGCGTGTCTATGCAAAAGAGAACCGCAGTGAAGGTTTTGTCGGGCTGGCAGAAGCATTCCCGGAAGGTGAGGAGACCAGTCTGGTCCCCCGCCGGCTGGTGAAGAGCAGCGGCAAGCCATAGGCGCAACGCTGTTTAGCCGGGCTGTAGAGATGCGCGGTTCGGCCGGATCTGAAAGCATCGCAACAATGAGGTGAGTTATGGCACTCTCTGCCAATGAGAAAGCACAGATCGTTAATGATTTTCAGCAAGGTGATGGCGATACCGGTTCTCCTGAAGTTCAGGTTGCACTGCTGAGCGCCAACATCAACAAGCTGCAGGATCACTTCAAGGTCAACAAGCAGGATCACCATTCCCGCCGTGGCCTGATCCGGATGGTAAACCAGCGCCGTAAGCTGCTGGACTACCTCAAGCGCAAGAACGCTGACCGTTACCTGGAGCTTATCCAGCGTCTGGGTCTGCGTCGCTGATCCGGGTCTTTACGACCTGAGGGCTGGGCCGGTAACGCCGGTGGCAGTCTTCAACCAGCAGGTCCTTTTGCGGGGCTTGCTGGTTGTGCTTGTCTCGCACTGCAGTTGTATTGTCCGTGGCACCGAAGGATTCCTTGTCGTAATGGAAAGCCGAAATTGATAGCAGGTTGTTGAAAAAACCCGGGCCCGGCGGCCTATGGAATTGCCGCCCGACAGACCGGGGTTTTGCAACAGCCTGTTAGCTTTCAGACGGGTTGCCCTTCGGATCACATCACATCATCTGCAGAACAGCGTGAATTCGGGGTATGAACCCGGGGTCAGATGAAAGCTTTCATCTGACCCCTTATTCGAAGCTTTCGACCCCGTCTTCGCGATCTATCCAATCTATATGAAGAATTAATGCAGGAGTTTTTTGTGGATCTGAAACCTTTCAAGAAATCGTTTGAGCTTGGCGGCAAGACCGTCACTCTGGAAACCGGCCGTATTGCCCGCCAGGCCACCGGTTCGGTGCTGGTAACCGTTGATGATATTTCGGTGCTCGGTACCGTTGTTGGCGCCAAGGAAGCCAAGCCTGGCCAGCCGTTTTTCCCGCTGACCGTGAACTACTTCGAGAAGACCTACGCCGTGGGCAAAATCCCCGGTGGTTTCTTCAAGCGTGAAGGTCGTCCTTCCGAGAAGGAAACCCTGACGTCCCGCCTGATCGACCGTCCGATTCGTCCGCTGTTCCCGAACGGCTTCATGAACGAAGTTCAGGTCATTACCACGGTCATGTCCTCCAGCAAGAATCAGGATCCGGATATTGCCGCGATGCTGGCCGCCTCGGCGGCGCTGTCTATCTCCGGCATCCCGTTCGATGGCCCGATCGGCGCCTCCCGCGTTGGTTACACCAACGAGCGCGGCTACTTCCTGAACCCGACGTTTGAAGAGCTGCAAACCTCCCTGCTGGACATGGTGGTGGCCGGTACCGAAGACGCGGTTCTGATGGTTGAGTCCGAAGCCAAGGGCCTGACGGAAGACCAGATGCTGGGTGGTGTTCTGTACGCCCATCAGGAAATGCAGGTGGCCGTAGCCGCGATCAAGGAATTTGCCGCTGAAATCGGCAAGCCGCGCTGGGACTGGCAGCCAGCGGCAGAGAACACTGAGCTGCTGAATGCCGTCAAGGCCGAGGCCTCCGCAGCCATCGAGGAAGCCTACGGCATTCGCGACAAGATGGAGCGCTACGCGCGTCTGGGCGAAATCAAGACGGCACTGGTTGAAAAACTGGCCGGCGAAGAGGAAGGTCAGCCTTCCGCGGATGAAGTCAAAAAGTATTTTGGCAAGGTGGAGAAAGCCATCGTTCGTCATCAGGTTATCGAGGGCAAGCCCCGCATCGATGGCCGTGACAACAAAACCGTTCGCCCGATCGAAATCGAAGTGGGTGTTCTGCCCAGTGTTCACGGTTCCGCCCTCTTTACCCGTGGCGAGACCCAGGCCATCGTGACCACTACGCTGGGTACCTCCCGCGATGTGCAGATCATTGATGCCCTGGAAGGCGAGCGTAAGGACCCGTTCCTGTTCCACTACAACTTCCCTCCGTATTCGGTTGGTGAAGCAGGCCGTGTTGGCACCCCGGGCCGTCGTGAGGTTGGTCATGGTCGTCTGGCCAAGCGGGGCGTTCTGGCGGTTATGCCGACTCTGGAAGAGTTCCCGTATGCAATCCGTGCGGTTTCCGAGATCACTGAATCCAACGGTTCCAGCTCCATGGCTTCGGTCTGTGGTTCCAGCCTGGCGCTGATGGATGCGGGTGTGCCGATCAAGGCACCGGTTGCCGGTATTGCCATGGGTCTGGTCAAGGAAGACGACAAGTTTGCGATTCTGACCGACATCCTGGGTGACGAAGATCACCTGGGCGACATGGACTTCAAGGTTGCCGGTACCCAAGAGGGCGTGACTGCCCTGCAGATGGATATCAAGATCAACGGCATCACCGACGAGATCATGGAGCTTGCTCTTGAGCAGGCGCACGCAGCCCGTCTGCACATTCTGGGCGAGATGAACAAGGTTATCTCCGCTCCCCGCGCCGAGCTGTCTTCCCGTGCGCCGAGCATCACCACCATCAAGATCAATCCGGAGAAGATCCGTGACGTTATCGGTAAGGGCGGTTCCATGATTCGCTCCATCTGTGACGAAACCGGTGCTTCCATTGATCTGGATGACGACGGTAACGTGAAGATCTACGCGGATAACCAGGAAGCAGCCCAGGCGGCGGTGAACCGGGTGAAGGAAATCACTGCGGAGATCGAGGTTGGCGCTATCTACAAGGGCCGCGTTGAGCGCATTGTGGACTTCGGTGCCTTCGTCAATATCCTGCCTGGCAAGGATGGTCTGGTGCACATTTCCCAGATTTCTGATCGCCGCATCGAGAATGTGACTGACGAGCTGAGCGAAGGTCAGGAAGTTCTGGTTAAGGTTCTGGATGTCGACAACCGTGGCCGCGTCAAGCTGTCCATGAAGGAAATCAAGGAAGGCGACCAGCCGACCGATTTCTCTGCCTGATAGCAAACCCTGAAAACGGGGTCAGATGAACGCGTTCATCTGACCCCAGCTTTACCCGCTGCCAAATTCGGGGTCAGAAGAACGCTTTCTTCTGACCCCATCTTCACCTGTCCCCGCGTTCTGCAATAAACTCCAGCACGGCCTCCTTATACCCCGGAATCACAAACGTCGCCCCATGAGGCGTATCCGTCTGCAAAAACTCTTTCGGTTCCTCTGCGGCCTCATAAAGCGACTCTCCATGATGAAACGGAATGATCCCATCCCGAACACTGTGAATGATCATTACCGGAACCGGGCTGATGCTCGCGATCCGGTCGATGCCTTCGAAATCCGCGGGGATGGTCCAGCTCAGGGGAATCTGGAGCGGCCAGGTGAGCCAGAATGTGTCGAGTTTTTCCCGGGCGATTGCGCGGAACCCTGAAAACGTGCCGTCGAGGATCACACCGTTCAGCCGGGGTTGCTCCTCGCGCCGGGTCCATTCGCCGGCGAGGGCTATGCCCAGTGCGCCGCCGAGGCTTTGGCCGAGGATGTAAACTGGTCGGTCGCCCACCAAGTCGGGTCTTTTGGCCAGCCAGCGCAGGCCGGTTTCGACGTCGTGGAGGGCGCCTTCGATGTCGGGATCGCCGGTGGATTTGCCATAGCCCCGGTAGTCGATGGTGAAGACGTTGTAGCCTTCCTGGGGCAGCCAGGCAACGTTGAGGATGTGGCTGCTGATGTTCTGGGCGTTGCCATGGAGGAAGTAGACGGTGCCCTTGGCATCGTTCTCGGGCGCTTCCGCGGGCAGCCACCAGCCGTGGAGGGTTTCGCCGTCTGCGGTGTCGATGTAGATGTCGTCATAATCGAGGTTCAGGCGGTCCGGGGTGATGTAGGTGACCCGGTCCGGATAAAAGAAGAGGCTGCTGCAACCCGGAAGCAGCAGGAGGGTGAGCGCAAGCCCGGCGAGGCGGGCTGCGCCGGGTATCAGAAATAGGCGTGGAGTCCGGCTTGCCATGCGCTTTGGTACCTGTCGAAGTGGTCTTCACGGGTGAACTCGGCAAACAGGCTGAATTCACGGCCGAAGTGCCAGTTGGCTTTGGCGTACAGCTGGTCCTGGCGATGCTGGCTGCTGACAATCCAGGCCTTGGTTTTGGCACCGGCGAGCACGCTGAAGCGGTTGTTCTGGTGCAGCAGCCCGACATCGGCGCCCGGGGCGGCATCGTAACCACGGCGCAGGTCGTCGTCGATTTCCAAGTCGGCGGTGGCGATGGCAAAGGCCTGGGTCTGGTGGCCAAGACGCCAGCTTCCGCCAGCGCCGCCTTCCAGGTAGGGGGTCAGTACCCTGTCGTTGCCTGTGTCGGTTCGGCGGCCACCAAAGCCGACCTGCCAGGAAAGCGGCGAGAAGAAGGCGTTTCGGGGGCTCAGTGAGCGGATTTCCACGCCGGTGAGCTGTTCCAGCTGGAGCTCATTGTTGTCGGTATAAAGTCGGGCGTCCAGTCTCAGGAATTGCAGTTGGGCTCCGGTGCGGTAGCCGGCTGGCGGGTCCAGCAGGTCATGATAGGCGGGCCTGAACGTGAGCTGGGTGAACTCCCGGTGTGCCTGCTGGCCGGTGCCAACACTCAGGCGGAAGGTGTCGTGGCCCTGATCGTCCCTTACCAGGGGCTCAACAGGCTCCGGTGGCGGTGGCGCATCGTTGATACGGCTACGCTCTCGCAACAAGTCGTGGGACAGGGGCGCGGCGATTTCCCGGGGCCAGCCGTCCGCTTCACTTTTGTAACGGACGTAGTCGTAGGTGGCATCCAGAACCTGGGCCCGTTGCTCCGGTGGCAAGCTGGCCACTTCACGGGCATCCGGGTCGACATAACCATTGGCGATCGCGGCCGCGAGAGTCTGCTGGTCTTCGGCAAGGGTGGCGAGGCTGTAAGCCACCGACGTGGCCGCTGAGGGCCGGTAATACACGTCGCTGACCAGGTTTTTGTCCACCACCCAGCGCACGGTGTCCGAGGGGATTGCGTGAGTGTTCACTTCGCCCAGAAGGTCTGTGCCCGGTCGGGCGATATCAATCAGAGCCAGCAGACGATAAGCGCAATTTTCATCAAAGAAGTAGTAATCGAAATTCCGGTCCCGAATCTCCCAGGCGTGGGCGACCATCATGTCCACTTCGTCCTGGGTGAGGTTCAGTTTGTATTCCCATAGGTCCCGATGTTCGATGTCGGAATACAAGCGGATTTTTTCGTAGTAGGGCTGAACCGTAGTGATGCCGGGGTAGCCGCCGAAGATGCCCTTGTAGGCAAACATTAGTTCGTTGTCGTGGGCGGCAGCGTCGGCGGCATAGGAAATGGTGTTGGCCAGCAGCAGGTTGGTTTCGTCGTCGTCCTGGGGAGGATCCAGTCGCAGGAAGGTGTGGCCGAACATGGAAGACGGGCTGTTCAGGTAAGAGGCGGCGAACACCAGCGTCACAGTTTCCGTGTTCAGGGCCTCGGACCATTCCTGGTAGCCCGGGCAGTCAATATCCGGTAACGACAGGTCAACCTGTTGCCGGAGCCAGGCCTCCCGCGCAGGGAACCGGCAGCGGGCGTGCTTATCGCCTTCCCCGGGTCGCTGGATCGCCTCAAGGGTTGCCTTCAGCTCCGCCTTCGGTGAGTGCTTGCCGTCGTCGCTCAGAAAGAATGCCGGATCGTCTGCCTGGCTGGTGTAGCCGTCGCCAAAAGAGTCCGGCTGATAGTGAACCAGCGCCAGCCAGGCCGGGTCAAAGTGGAGGTCGGGTTTGCTCTCAGGCGTCTCTGCCTGGGTCGGCAGGCTGACTGCGAGCCAGATCAGAACTGGCCCAATACGAAGCATGTTGCCCATGGGTGTGTGCTGTATCCGGGGTTGAACGGTGTTGAGGGTGGAGCGATGCGCCCTCCCTGGCGCACGAACATCCTTTAAATAGATCTGGGTCAGGCCGCCACGTACTTGCTGAGCGACTCATTCTTTTCCAACAGGGCGACGATGGCACCGACGGCTTCGCCGGAGGTGGTGTCAGAACTCGGGAAAATGGTGGCGAAGTTGTCCTGCAGCACCTTTCGGAAGCTGTCACGGTCAGCCTCGTCGACGCCCAGCAGGACTGCCAGGGTATCCAGGTTTTCGCCACCACCGCGAGACATGTCCCGGGCGACCTTGTCGATGTTGCTGTCCATGTACATGGCCATGGACTGGACAGACTGGTTGGTCTGGCAGCCGAGTGTGCCTGTGGTCATGCCAAAGGTCTGGTTACCAAAGGTTGCGTTCGTGGTTGCAGCCAGTACATGGGGGGCAATGCCGGACTGTCCTTTCCAGATCATGGCACCGACACCACAGCCCGGTTGGGCAAAGGCCATGGAGGAGGCACCCAGAAGAATTGCACCTGCGATCAGTTTTTTCATTATCCACTCCTTTGTGTGGTTTAAAGCTGTCGTCGCAATACACAATGCCGCCCCTGACGCAGGGCAGCATTGCGAAAACGGCCCTAACTGGTCTTATGGAGACAGGATGACCGTTGGCTTGAGTATAGTTCAAATCCTGCCAACGCAAGCTTACCGATGGGTGAGTGACTGATTTGGCCTGAAAAAACGGAGAAAACTGATCACGTGGTTATATTCTCCGTGGGTCTTATATGGTCTATCAAAAGTCCATAATGTTAGATGTGGAGTAATTCAGTATCGTGTGTGCGGCCGTGAAGGCCGAAATATAGCTGCATTCAACGCGATTGCCGCGTCAGGAGCTGATGTGATCGGTGCGCAGTGGTACACCGTGAGAAAGAACATTGCGTCGTTTATGGCACCATTAATGTAACCGTTGCGGTCTATAAAGTCGCAATCGAAAGTGTTACGTAGATTTAGATTATTTTTTGAAACCAGAGCTACCGTTCAGGCAGCTCTGGTTTCATTTGAGAGTGCTGGGAATCACGGCTACTGGAGTGACCAGCAGGTGTTAATCCCAGTCAGTATGCAGAGTATTTGTTGTCAATCTCACGCTTTGCGGAAACATATTCTCTATTGTCGATCGTTTCCATCATTAGCTGATCTTCCAGCTGAGTGATTTCTTTGTCTTTCAATTGGTCAATTTTCTGCTTCGTCGCATAATAGTTGATTGACTGTGCGCCTTGGTATCCGCTCATTGGATCCCACAGGATTGAGGCCGGCCATAGCAGGAGATTTACAACGCCAGCGCCGTATTCACGCACATAGAAAGAACCAAAACCGGGCAGGATTCCAAGAGCTGCGGCAGCACCCGGGTTTTTCTCTTCGACGGCCAGACCTTTGGCCTGATAGCCGCGGTACTCCTGTTTTTGCCCTGAGGAGAGCGGTGTTGCGCAGCCAGATATCATCAGGACGCTCAGAACAACACTCAGTACCACGCCTTTTGATCGAGATAGAATCATTTTTATTCCTTAATTAGTTATAACTCCAGGATGACGGAAGCGTACCTATTCCGACCGGCGGAATATTACAGATTGGTTAAACTTGTGTCGCGGCGGTAATTGTTGGATTTCTTAAAAAAATGTAAAAACTGAAGGGGCCACCTCAATCAGCCGCCCAGATAGGCGTTCTGAACATCCGGGTTGGCCAGCAGATTCTTGCCGGTATCGTGCAGGCGAATCTTGCCGGTTTCGAGCACGTAACCACGGTCGGCCAGGTTGAGAGCCTGATGAGCGTTCTGCTCAACCAGGAAAACCGTAATGCCTTCGTCGCGCAGGTGGCCGATGATCTCGAAGATCTGCTTGATGATCAGCGGAGCCAGACCAAGGGAAGGCTCATCCAGGATAATCATGTTCGGCCTGCTCATCAGCGCCCGGCCAATGGCAAGCATCTGCTGCTCGCCACCAGACATGGTGCCGGCGCGCTGGTGCTCACGCTCCCTGAGGCGGGGAAAGAGCTCGTAGACATGGTCCTGGCTCTTGCGGATCTCGGCCCTGGTGTTGAAGAACCCGCCCATATGGAGGTTTTCTTCGACAGTCAGGCCCGAGAAGACCCGCCGCCCCTCGGGGACAATAGCAATGCCGGAGCGCATGATCCGCGCCGTCGGCTCGCGAGTGATGTCCTGTCCTTGCAGAAAAACGCGGCCAGAGGTGGCCTGGGGGTGGCCGCACACAGTCATCAGTAGCGTTGTCTTGCCTGCGCCGTTGGCGCCGATGAGAGAAACTATTTCCCCCTTTTTGACCTCGACAGAAACCCCGTGCAGTGCCTCGATTTTGCCATAGTGGGTATGGACATCTTCTAGTACCAGCATGGTTTCCCCTCAGGCCTCGCCCAGATAGGCTTTGATCACGTCGTCGTTCTGGCGGATTTCATCCGGCGTACCACATGCCAGGGGCCTGCCCTGGTTGATGACATTGATACGGTCGGAAATGTCCATAACCAGGCTCATGTCGTGCTCAATCAGCACTACGGAAACGTTGTAGTCCTCTTTCAGGCTGACGATCAGCTGATTGAGATCCTTGGTCTCTGCCGGGTTGAGGCCGGCTGCCGGCTCGTCGAGCATCAGCAGCTTGGGCTCAGTCACCATGCATCGGGCGATTTCCAGCCGGCGCTGTTGGCCATAGGCCAGGTTGCCTGCTTCCCGGTTGGCCAGGTCCATCAGGCCCACGCGATCCAGCCAATAAGCGGCCCGATCCAGTGACTTCTGTTCCCGGTCCCGGTAATTCGGGGTTTTCATCAAGCCGGCAATCAGGTTCGTGTTCAGATGCCGGTGCTGGGCAACCAGGAGGTTTTCCACCACGGTCATCTGGTTGAACAACCTGACATGCTGGAAGGTTCTTACCATCCCCAGGCGGGAGATCTTGTGATCCGGTCTGCCCTGGACTTCCTGCCCCTCGAACAGGATCTTTCCGCCAGTCGGCTTGTAGAAGCCGCTCATACAGTTGAATACGGTAGTTTTACCGGCGCCGTTAGGGCCGATGATGGACACGATTTCGTGTTCCTGAACGTCCAGAGACACCTGGTCTACTGCCAGCAGGCCGCCAAAGCGCATGGACAGATTCTGTACATCAAGCATCGTCTGTCACTCCTGCTTTTTCAGTTCAATGTGGATTCGGCGCATGGGCATCAGGCCCTGCGGACGCCAGACCATCATCAGCACCATGGCGGCACCGAAGATCAGCATGCGATATTCGGAAAATTCACGGGCCAGCTCCGGCAGGATGGTGACGGCAATGGCCGCCAGAATCACACCGAGTTGGGAGCCCATGCCCCCGAGTACAACGATTGCCAGGATGATGGCCGATTCCAGGAAGACGAACGATTCCGGGCTGATAAAACCCTGTTTGGAAGCGAACACGGTACCGGCAAAGCCGGCGAAGAAGGCACCGATGGTAAAAGCGGTCAGCTTGACGGCGGTGCGGCTGAGGCCGAGGGACCGGGCCGCAATTTCATCCTCCCGCAGGGCTTCCCAGGCGCGGCCCACCGGCATGCGCATGAACCGTCGAATCACCAGGGCAGTGAAAATGGCCAGTATCAGGGATATCAGGTAGAGGAAAATGACCTTGTCTTCACCGCTGTAGGCGATGCCGAAGGTTTCGTGGAAAGAGGTATTGCCCTCTTCCTTGACGCGCCGGCCGAACTCCATGCCAAAGAGCGTTGGTTCCGGAATGCCGCCGATACCGTTGGGGCCACCGGTCAGGCTGGTCCAGTTGTTGAGCAGAATGCGGATGATCTCGCCGAAACCGAGGGTTACGATAGCCAGATAATCCCCCCGGAGCCGCAACACCGGGAAACCCAGTACCAGCCCGAACAGGGCCGCGAGAAGCGCCCCGAGCGGCAGCGACATCCAGAAGGAAATGCCGAAATACTCCGAAAGCAGAGCAAAGGTGTATGCACCTACGGCATAAAAGGCCACATAGCCCAGGTCCAGCAGGCCGGCCAGGCCGACTACCACGTTCAGGCCAAGAGCCAGCATGATGTAAATGAGCACCAGAGTTGCCAGATCCACAGAGCCACGGGATACAAAGAAGGGCCAGAACAGGGCCAGCACAATAATAACGGTGAGTACCCGGGATTCGATTCTTGCCCGCTTGTTTTCAGCCATCGGCTCTTTCTGGGTTTGTGGCAGCGGTCTTGGAATGCTTTTCAGTGTCGCCATCACGCTTTCACGGAACAGCTGGAACAGGAAGACGACCACTGCAGCCAGGAAAACCATCACAATGGTCGAGGTCTCGGCCCCGGTAAGGGTGACATTGATGCCCTGTGCTTCCAGATTAAACCCGAGAATCGGGTAGGAAATAACCAGGGTGATAACGGCGCAGAAAAGCGCGTGTTTCAGATTTTGAGCGGCCATCAGATCTTCTCAACCTCCGGTTTGCCAAGCAGGCCGGTGGGTTTGAACAGCAGAATGAGGATCAGCAGGCCAAAAGAGACCACGTCCTTGTATTCACCGCTGAGGTAGCCGGAGGTCATGCTTTCGGAAACGCCCAGGATAAGCCCCCCCAGCATGGCGCCGGGAATGCTGCCGATACCGCCAAGGACGGCGGCGGTGAACGCCTTGAGCCCAGCGATAAATCCGAATAGCGGATCAATGGAGCCGTAGTACATGCCCAGGAGAAGGCCCGCGACCGCAGCCAGGGCAGCACCGATCACGAAGGTCGCCGAGATGATCCGGTTGGTGTCGATGCCAAGCAGGTTGGCCATGCCCAGATCCTGTGAAACTGCCCGGCATGCGCGACCGGTACGGGACCGCGAAATAAACAGGGACAGCGCGGCCATACAGATTAGAGTGGTAACGAAGATGGTGATCTGCATGTAGGAGAGCGACATCTTGAACGCATCATCCGGGCCGAACTGGAAGCCACCGTCAATCAGGGCGGGAAATCCGATGTTGCGGGAGCCCTGGGCGAGATGGACATAGTTCTGGAGGAAGATCGACATGCCGATGGCGGAGATGAGTGGAATCAGGCGGTGACGTCCGCGGACCGGCCGATAGGCAACCCGCTCCACCGCCCAGCCCATGGCGCAGGAGACGATCATGGCGCAAACCAGTGCAACTATCAGGATCACTGGAAGCCACGCGATACCCAGGGTGGCAAGGCCGGTGATGGCGATCAGGGCTGTATAGGCACCGATCATGTAGATTTCACCATGAGCGAAGTTGATCATGCCAATGATGCCGTAAACCATCGTGTAGCCGATGGCGATCAGGGCGTAGGCGCTCCCGATCGTCAGTCCATTGATGAGCTGCTGGGAAAAATAGAGGAGATCTTGCATTGTTTTGGAGCTCCGAAAGCCTGCTCCCTCCGCTGCCACACCACTGGCGCGGGATGTCCGAACCGCGGGCGGGGGAGGTTCAACAGGAGCCTGGAAAAACACCTTCTCCCGGATCCCGGTGAGAAGGTGTTCTCCGCATTACCGTTTTTTAACGATTTGGCTTAGTTTACCGGAGTTTTACTGCCATCTGAATGCCATTCGTAAACAACGAACTCGAATGACTTCATATCACCGGCCTTATCATACTCAACCTTGCCGATGGGTGTTTCGAAAGAGCCGTTACGCAGGGCTTCCGCCACTTGGAACGGATCCGTGGATTCCGCTTTCTCAATACCTTCGGCTATGAGTTGAACGGCGGTGTAGGACGTGAGCACAAACGGACCGGAGGGGTCTTCACCCTTGGCTTCGAAAGCCTGAACCAGTTCCTGGTTTGCCGCTTTCTGGTCAAACGCCGGCGGCAGGGTAACCAGCAGGCCTTCGGCAGCTTCGCCGGCTATGGTGTTGATGTCCTTGTTGCCCACGCCTTCCGGGCCCATGAAGGTGGTGTCCAGGTCAGCCTGGCGTGCCTGACGCAGGATCAGGCCCAGCTCCGGATGGTAGCCACCGAAGTAGACGTAGTCGACATCGGCCTGCTTCAGCTTGGTCACCAGGGAAGAGAAATCTTTGCTGCCAGCGGTGATACCTTCAAACATGGCGATTTTCACACCCTTGTCTTTGAGGGTGTCACGTACGGCGGTGGCAATGCCCTCACCATACTGCTGTTTGTCGTGAATGATGGCGACGCGCTCGGGGTTGAGGCTGGCCAGATAGTTGCCAGCGACGGGACCCTGCATGCTGTCCAGGCCGATGGTGCGGAACACCAGCTCATAACCACGCTCGGTAATTTCCGGGCTGGTAGAGGCCGGTGTAACCATCAGGATGCCTTCGTCCTCATATATGTCCGAGGCGGGCTGGGTGGAGCTTGAGCACAGATGGCCGACGACAAAGCGGACGCCATCGTTGACCAGGTTGTTGGCAACGCTAACGGCCTGCTTCGGGTCGCAGACATCGTCGTATTCCACGGCTACCAGTTCCTCGCCCATCACGCCACCGTTGGCGTTGATCTGTTCAATCGCCATACGGGCACCGGAAAACTGCATGTCACCGTATTGGGCGACGGGGCCAGTCATGGGGCCGGCGATACCGATCTGGATTTCGGCGGCGGCGTGGCCGGCGCCCATCAGGGCGATGGAAGTGCTGACAGCGGTTACGAGTTTCTTTGCTGAAGTTCTCATGAGTCTGTCCTGTTTTGTTCAGGGTTATTCTTATGTTCTCAGCGAGCTAAAAAACACCACAGCTGGTTGGTTGTCAAGCATCCGTGCCGTCGTCCTGATCCGGGTAGACCAGTGTGCGGAAGCTTTCATGATCGCGCAACTGCTCGAAACTGACATCCACGGAGGCATCGTCCCGGTATGCCTCGGAAATATCAATTGCTTTTTGCAGGGTACTGATAGCGTCCTCCCAGCGGCCGATCTCGGCATAGGCACATGCCAGCTGATAGTGCGCGTGGCCATTATCCGGTGCAAGTTTCAGGGCCCGCTGGCACAGGCTGATGGCCCACAGCGGCTCCTGCATCTCCAGAACGGCGTCGGCTTTATAGCTGAGGGCTTCGACGTCGTCCGGGCGAAGATCCAGAATGGTGTCGTAGGCGGCAATCTTGTTCTGCTGTGAGGTTTCCTGGCTGGCTTTCAGCCACAGGGAGTGCACTTCATTGGTGCGTTCAATCTCCGCCTGGTTCTGCTGGATGATGTCGGATTTCTGCCGGAGCTGGTCCTCAATAAATTCCAGGCGCTTCTCGTACTCAACCACCAGTTCGTTCACCCTTTTTTCCGCCAGGCTGGTGAGCTGGTTGCGCATATCGCGGATGGAGTTCCATCCGATAACCACCAGAATTGAAGTCGCACCGGCGATCAGGTAGAAGAAATAAGTCACCGTGTCGGTCGCGTAGGACATGGTCTTGTCGGCGACCGACAGCTCTTTATCCACCACCTTTTCGATCAGCTCTGCGCGGGTGTTCATCATCTCTTTGCGCAGCGCCTTGCTTTCCTCCAGCAGGTAAAGCTCTATGAATGGCGTGTACATGGGCTTTTCCAGGGTCTTTATGCTTTCTTCCAGGTTTTCCGAGGTTAGCTCTTCTTCCGGGCCGAGCCTGTCCTGGCCATACAGGGTGCCGGTAAATGCCATGGTGAGGAGGAAAAGCAGAAAATACTTGATCATCGGGTTCTGTCCGTCGGTCTGTCGGAAATGGAACAAGTTCGTGACCTTAGCATAGTGGCTGGCGGAAAAAATGCCGGGGACCTCCGTGGCTTGCATTTCCCGGTGCAAAGACCTCTAATAGTTAGTGGTATAAATAAATTATCAATTCCGAATCGGAGTAATGCCGTGAACAGTTACGAAGATGTACTGGTGGCACTGAGGCGTGTGATCCGGGCAACGGATCTGCATTCCAAGCGCCTCAGCAAGCACGCCGGGCTTACGGGCCCGCAGCTGTTGATCATGAGAACGATTCGGGATCTGGGGGAGGTCACCATCGGAACCATTGCCGACAAGGTGAGCCTCAGCCAGGCGACGGTGACGACGATTCTGGATCGCCTGGAGCATCGCAAGCTGGTTTACCGGGTGCGCAGTACCCAGGACAAACGCAAGGTACACGCCCACCTGACGGACGAAGGCGCCGAGCTCCTTGCCCGGGCACCCAATCCGCTGCAGGAGGATTTTATCCAGAAATTCCAGAGCCTGGCGGAGTGGGAACAGACCATGATTCTGGCCTCACTCCAGCGGGTGGCCAACATGATGGATGCCGACGATATTGACGCGTCGCCGGTGCTGACGGTTGGGTCTGTTCTGTGAAAAAGGGGTCAGGCTCAGGAGCCGGAACCGGTATAGGCGATCCGATAGACAGCACCGGCCAGATCATCAGAGACCAGCAGTGAGCCATCTTTCAGCTGGGCCACGTCTACGGGGCGCCCCAGATACTCGCCGTTTTCATCCAGCCAGCCTTCCGCAAAGGGCACGGTTTCCCCGGCAATATTGCCTTCCGAATCCACGGGCGTGAACATCACCCGTGCACCGATGGGCGTGGTCCGGTTCCAGGAGCCGTGCTGCGCGGAGAAAATGCCGCCCTGATACTTTTTCGGGAACATATTGCCGGTGTAGAACACCATCCCCAGGTCTGCGGCGTGGGCTACCGTTTCGGAAACCGGGAAGATCACGTCGACCGGAACTTCGTCACCTTTGTATTCGTTGGTGCGGACATTACCACCGCCATACCAGGGATGGCCAAAATGCTGGCCCATGGCGGTTTGCCGGTTAATCTCACCCGGGGGAATGTCGTCTCCCATTCCGTCCACCTGATTGTCGGTGAACCAGAGCTCTCCCGTGGTGGGGTGGAAATCATGTCCGACAGAGTTCCGGATGCCGCGGGTATAAACTTCGCGCCCGGTGCCATCCTGATTCACCCGGATCATGCCGCCGATACCCCATTCGCTGAATGTGTCCAGGTACTCGCGCGGCGCCACATTGTAGGGCTGGCCCAGCGAGATATAGAGCTTGCCGTCCGGACCAACATCGCAGACCCGCGCGGTGTGGTTGTAACTTACAAACTCCTCGGGAATCAGCTCGCCCTGGGGGATGACTTCGGATGCGACCACATCGCCGCCTTCAAAGAAGAACTCGGCGGCGGGGTACGCCAACACCCGGTTCTGCTCGGCGATGTAGAGCACACCGTCTGGTGAGAAGCAGGGACCATTGGGAACCGCCTTGGCCAGGGAAGGTGCGAAGTTCTTGACCTCGTCGGCCACCCGGTCCTTGTCCCGGTCGGTGACCGCCCAGACTTCTGTTTTCCGGGTGCCGACAAAGGTGACCACACCCTGTGGGCCTACCGCCATGTGGCGGGCATCCGGGACCAGGGCGTAGAGGCTGATTTCAAAGCCCTCGGGAAGCTGGATTTTTTCCAGTGTTTTCCGGATGGCGTCAGCGCTGTCACTTTTCTGGTCGATGACCGTGAACCCGGCCTTTCCCGTGGTCTGGAAATTGCCCAGCTTTTTCAGGGTGTCGTCGGATTGGCTATGAGCGTAAGGAATGACAGCGAGGCCCGAGGCCACGCAGAGAATTGAGGCTTTCCTGTTCATTGTTTTACCACTCTCTTTGCCAACGAGTAGGATGTCGGTAGCCTTGGGACTACCGATCGTTCACTTTTTGATCAAGGTCAAATCGAGTAAAGACAAAGGTCCGGAAAGCGTCAATGTAATTGCTCACTGGTTAGACCAGTTATTTCAATGGACGCTGGATTCTCTGCGGGGTTTGTTGCCGAAGCACACCTGGAATACATCATTGTAGTGCCGGGCAAAATTCACCGTCAGGCCTTCTTTCAGATACTCCGGCAGCTCCTCATAATCCCCACGGTTTGCCTCTGGCAGAATCAGGTTATTGATTTTCTGCCGTCGCGCGGCAATAACCTTTTCGCGGATACCGCCCACTGGCAGTACTTGCCCGGTCAGGGTCAGCTCTCCGGTCATGGCCAGATTCTGCTGCGGTGCCTCTTTGCGGGCGATGGACAGCAGCGCGGTCGCCATGGTGACGCCAGCGCTGGGGCCATCCTTCGGTGTTGCGCCTTCCGGTACGTGCAGGTGCACGAAGGATTTGTCGAAGAAGGTGGGGTCGCCCCTGAAGCGTTTAAGGTTTGATGAGACGTAGCTGTAGGCGATTTCGGCCGACTCCTTCATCACGTCCCCGAGCTGGCCGGTCAGTTTGAAGCCGCGTTGGGAAGTGTGAATCCGGGATGCCTCAATACTCAGCGTGGCGCCACCCATGGCAGTCCAGGCGAGGCCGGTGACAACGCCGGTGCCCTTGAGCGATTTCTCTTTTCTGAACGACGGCTGGCCGAGGTAGCTTTGCAGATCAGAGACGCCTACTTTTACCGGCTGGTCCGGATTGCCCAGCAATTTCACAATGCCTTTGCGCAGGATCTTGTGCAGCAGCTTTTCGAGATTCCGTACACCGGACTCGCGGGCATAGCCCTCAATTACCTGCCGGATGGCGGCGTCCGTGATATTGAATTGCTTTTTCAGCAGACCGGCCCGCTTGAGCAGTCGTGGCAGCAAGTGATGCTTGGCGATGGCCAGTTTCTCTTCACCAATGTAACCGGACAGGCGAATGACATCCATGCGGTCCAGCAGTGGCCGGGGGATGGTGTCCAGTTGGTTGGCGGTGCAGATGAACAGCACCTTGGAAAGGTCCATGCGGACATCCAGGTAGTGGTCCAGAAACTCGCGGTTCTGTTCCGGATCCAGGGTTTCCAGCAGAGCCGAGGCCGGATCGCCCTGGTAGGAGGCGCCGATCTTGTCGATTTCATCGAGCATGATCACCGGGTTTGCCACTTTTGAATCCTTCAGCGCCTGCACGAATTTGCCGGGCATGGCGCCGATGTAGGTGCGGCGGTGGCCCTTGATTTCAGCTTCGTCGCGCATGCCGCCCACGCTGAAACGGTAGAACTTGCGCCCCAGCGCGTCTGCCACGGAATGGCCGATGGAGGTTTTGCCCACGCCAGGCGGGCCCACCAGCAACAGGATGGAGCCGCTGACCTCTCCCTTGAAAGTGCCTTCGGCCAGAAACTCGACGATGCGGTCTTTCACGTCGTCCAGACCATCGTGGTCCCGGTCCAGAATCCGGCGCGCTTCGGTCAGATCGAAATGATCTTCGGAATGAACGCCCCAGGGCACTTGGGTCAGCCAGTCGAGATAATTGCGGGTAACACCGTATTCCGGCGAACCCTGTTCCAGCACCTGCAGCTTCTGAACTTCATCATTGAATCGCTCGTGGACGGCCTCCGGCGGATTCAGTTGGGCCATCCGTTCCTCGAACCGCTCCACATCGGCGGTCTTGTCGTCCTTGGCCATGCCCAGCTCGCGCTGGATGACCTTCAGCTGTTCTTTCAGGAAGAACTCCCGCTGGTGCTTCTGAACCTTGGCGTTGACCTCTTCGCTGATTTCTGACTGCAGGCGGGCCACTTCCTGTTCCTTGCGCATCAGCAGCAATACCTTCTCCATGCGGCGGAGCAGGGGGACGGTGTCGAGCACATCCTGCAGCTCCCGGCCCGGAGCACTGGTCATGGAAGCGCCGAAGTCGGCCAGGGGCGAGCTGTCGTCCGGCCCGAAGCGGGACAGGTATTGCTTCACCTCCTCACCGTACAGCGGGTTGGTGCGCAGCAATTCCTTGATCGAGCTGATGATGGCCAGGGTGTAGGCCTTGAGTTCATCGGCTTCTTCTTCCGGCTCGGCAGGGTACTCCACTTCCACCAGGTACGGTGGCTTGCGGCGTAACCACTGGGCAATCCGGAACCTCTGCAGACCCTGGGCAATGAACTGGACCTTGCCGCCTTCGTTCTGGGCATGATGAACGCGAACGGCACAGCCGGTGGTTTCCAACTGGTCACTGGCGGGTATGCCGTCTTCAGCTTCCTGCTCGTCCACAAAGCAGATGCCCAGCACCTTGTGGTCGGTCTCACCTACCCGCTTCAGGGTTTCCTGCCACGGGTTCTGGTTAACCACCACAGGCTGCACCTGGGCCGGAAAGAACGGGCGATTTGAAACCGGCAGCACATACATTCGCCGGGGCATCATCTGCTGGGGCAGGGCAAGGCTCTTGCTGTGTTCGTCCTTGCCGATGTATTCCGTCACGTCCTCTTCGAAGTCCTCAAGTGAATCTTTGCGCGCGTCTTCATTCATGCCGTGAAGTATCCATCCGGGAAGGTTGTGAGTCGCCCGGGTGCGTTTTCAAAGTCATTTCCCAAGCGTTGCTTAATAGCCTATGTAACGGCAGATACGGTTATTTCAAGGCGCTGGCTTTTACCGGGTTACGCTTGATTTTCCGGCATCCGGCCCCATGTCCACTGGCAGTTCCCAACGATTCATTCGACTTTTTCAGGTGCCCTGCATGAGCAACTCTCCCTACATCTTTGAAGCCACCATGGAAAACTTCCAGCAGAAGGTCATGGAGGCCTCGGCCAGCACGCCCATTCTGGTGGATGTCTGGGCCGAATGGTGCGCCCCGTGCAAGCAGCTGATGCCGCTGCTGGAGAAGCTGGCCAATGAATACGAGGGCGCCTTCATGCTGGCGAAGGTCAACGCCGACGAACAGGAGCAGCTCACCTCCAGCCTGGGCGTGCGTAGCCTGCCGACGGTAATACTCGTGAAGGATGGCCAGGCCGTGGATGGTTTTAACGGCGCCCTGCCGGAGAGCGAGATCCGCAAGGTCCTCGACAAGCACGTTGAGGCTCCGAAGGAAGACCCTTACGACAAGGCTCACCGCATCTGGGAAGAGGGGGATGTGGAAGGTGCGCTGGCCATCCTCTCGGAGATGAACCAGAAAGACCCCGAAAACCTGAAGGTGCTGATTGATCTGGCTCAGCTGAAGGCGGAAATGGGCGACCTTGAAACGGCTGAGAAAGTGCTCGAGAGCCTGCCGCCGGAAGAGAAAATGCAGCACCAGGCCAAACAGCTGGCGGCCCGGGTGAAGTTCCTGAAGCAGTCAGCGGAGCTGCCGCCGATCAAGGATCTGGAGATGGCACTGGAGCAGGACCCGAAAGACCCGAACGCACTGCACCAGTTGGCCCTTCATCACGTATTACAGGAAAACAACGCTGAGGCCATGGATCTGCTGATTCGCCTGATGCAGGTGGACAGCAAATACAAGGACGAAGTGGCCAAGACAACGCTGATCGAGCTGTTCGACAAGCTGGGTAACAACAACCCGGACGTGCGGGCCTATCGGCGCAAGCTGTATACCCTAATGCACTGATCCGTTCGAGTAGCCAGGAGCGGGTAGAGCCCCAGGCGAAACCCGACTGGTAAACTGTCTGCCAAGGAAACCCTGTCGTTCCAGCGATCACAACAGATGGTTGGAACCAGAGAACTTGCTGCCTGTCCGAATTGCAGGAAGTCGACAGACTGGAGGCAACAGCGATGCGACGGTGGGCAGCGTTCCCGGCTTTTCTGATAGTGGTGGTTGTCGGCATCGGCGGGTGTGCCTCACAGAATTATTCTTCCGCGCCTATCGAAGCTGTCACCTTCGAGTGTGACAAACTGTTCCGTCAGTGGCAGCAGGAGGTGGTTGGTGGCAACCACTTTGATGCTCAGGCCTGGTCTCCGCCTGGCTTTCCCTATTTGCGGGTTGACCGCTTCCTTGCCAGTTTCGAGTTCTCCGGTTTGTCGGCTGCACAGCGCCAGGAATGGCTGCAGCGAGCGCACCTGAAAGCCGTGAATGCCCGGGCTCATGAGGCGGACAGTCTGGGTGGCGTAAGCCCCGGCCGGTTGGCAGCGCTTCGGGAATGTGGGCAAGCGGCGACTGCCCGGCTTCAGCGCGGTGGCAAGGATTGGCATAGGCTGGACGTTGCCAGGTCGGTGCCTGACAGCTATCGCGGCCTGGCACAGGTGGTTGGCCTGTATCCCCTGATGGCGCCCTTGGTTCAGTGGCGTGCCAGGAAGGTGATGGGGGAGTTGATTGAGGATTACCAATTGCCCTATCAACCTGCCTATCCCTGGACGGTTTACGCACCGCCGGAACCCGTCGGCCAGGAGGATTTCGCCGGATTGCTGGAACGGGCCTCGCGTCGCAGCACACTGCGGATTCCGATGTTCAGCGAGGCGGAGTCCCAGGCCCTGTTTGCCCGCTATGCGCCCACCTGGGTGCTGGAGACGCGGGACGGCAATGACGTGCCAGGCCGCCCTGCCCGCCGGAGCGATGGCAAGTTGTTATTCGAGCCCACCCCTGTTGTCTATACTCGACTGTCCTATACCCGGTTCGATGGCCAGGTGCTGCCGCAACTGAACTATCTGATCTGGTTCGCTTCCCGGCCACCGGCGGCGGCCGTGGATATCTATGCTGGTGCGCTGGATGGCTTCTTCTGGAGGGTCACACTCGGCGAGGACGGTTTACCGCTGGTCTACGATTTCGTCCATTCATGCGGCTGCTACCATCAGTGGCTGCTTGTCGAGTCCGGGCTGTTGCCTGTGGATGGGGTTCCCGCTGGTGAGGAGCCCCTTTGGATAGCCGGTGCTGTGCCGCAGACGGATACCGGCATGACGCTTTACCTGTCTGCGGGCGAGCATCAGTTGGTGGCGTCCCGAACGGCGCCGGATCAGGTGGCGGATCATGTCTACCATTTCCTGCCATACGATCACCTGCGCGGGCGTTCACCCGAGGGCGGGCGGCTGTTTGCTTCCGACGGCCTTGTATCCGGGTCCGAGCGGTTGGAGCGGTTCCTGCTCTGGCCCACGGGGGTGGTGTCGGCCGGTGCCATGCGCCAATGGGGCCAGCATGCGGTTGCGTTCACTGGCCGTCGCCATTTTGATGACCCGGACCTATTGCAGCGCTACTTCCTCGACCCGACTGGTCGAGGAAGTAGCGATTAGCCGTTACCCTTCTTCATCTCTTCGTACTCGTCCTCAAAGAAGAACTTTTCCTCCCCAAGGGCTGGCTCCAGCTCATGCAGCCAGGTGGCCGTTTCGCTGTACCTGGCAAAGAACGGGCGCTGCACCCAGTCCGGGTTGCGGGCCTGGATAAAGCGAAGCACAAATACCTTCTCACCGTTGATCTCAGTGATGCCCTGCACCTCAACCTTACCCGGGCCGGCGCTCATTGACGGGCCGCGGGCGGTACGGGCCAGGCCAGACACCTGCTTCATGGCTTCCCGGTAGATATGGAAAGCCTCGGCAAGTGGCACTTCGAAGTAATTCTTGGCGCCGGTGTCCCGCTCGACAAACATGTAGTAGGGGATGATGCCCAGTTGCACTTCCTTGTTCCACAGCTTGGCCCAGTCGTCGGCATTGTCATTCACGTGCTTGATCAGCGGGCCCTGGGCGCGTATTTCGGCACCGGTGGCGCGAAGGCGGCGGATAGCTTCTTCGGCGATGTCGGTGGTGATTTCCTGCCAGTGGTTGTAGTGGGCCATGATGGCCACGTGCTTGCCGGCATCCACCAGACTTGCGAACAGGTCAATCAGCTCATCCGCATCCTTGTCCGTCACAAAACGGTACGGCCAGAAGGTGAGGGCCTTGGTGCCGATCCGGATGGTCTGGATATGATCGAACTCCGGCTGTAGCAGTGGTTCCAGGTACTGCACCAGGTTCTTGGTCTTCATCACCATGGGGTCGCCGCCGGTCACCAGCAGGTCGGTTACCTCGGTGTGCTCCTGCAGGTAGCCGTGCAATTCCCCGGCTTCGGTACTGGCCATCTTCAGGTCCTTGTCACCGACAAACTGCGCCCAGCGGAAGCAAAAGGTGCAGTAGGAGTGGCAGGTCTGGCCCTGGGCAGGGAAGAACAGAACCGTTTCCCGGTACTTGTGCTGAACGCCGTCCAGCACCTCGCCGTCCAGCTCCGGCATGTTCATTTCCATCTGGCCAGCCGGGTGCGGGTTCAGTTCATCCCGAATTTCCCTGGCAACGGCCTGGATCTCTTTCTTGCCGGCACCTTCCCGGTGCATTGTTGCCATGCGCTCGTAATGCTCGTCTTTCAACATGCCTTTTTGAGGGAAGACAAGTTGATAGATCGGGTCGTTCGGTACCCTGTCCCAGTTGATCAGTTCGTTGATCACATATTCGTTAACCCGGAACGGCAGCACGCTGGCTACCACCTTCATTTCAAACAGAGTCTCTTCAGGGAGATTCTGAATGACTTCAATTTTGTCGAGCTGGCGGTCTGTGTAGACCTTGAAACGCCGTTCCTCGAATTCTGTAGTGGGAATCCGGTTCGGAAGGGTGACGATGGAGTTCATAGATCGCCCTCTGATTAGTGCCATGTCATAAAGTGGTTGGACCACTTTTGGGGTGGTTAAAAATCGGTCAGGCAGTATACATAAACCGGAATTTATTTTCAGGTCTAACCAAAAAGTATCGATAAATCAGGCGTGCGTATAAGAAGATCTGATTGAAAATTCAGCAATAAACGTTAAGTGCGCCGAAAATACAGGTAAATCCAGAATTGAGATCTTTTAGCGTGTAATGAAAATGCCGTTTGATAAGAATGCTACGACATTGGTCGCAGTCTGGTTGTCTGCTGGTCCGAAAACGGTCATTCTTCCGTAAGTAACCGCAAGGTGCCTGCCATGAATGGATTTAAAAGCGGCCTGAATTGAATTTGGCAGGCAAAATGTAGTAAAAATACTACGAATCGGGTAGGCGGATCCGCGCACTTCACCAGAATGCCGGTCAACCTGAGGCCAAAAGCCCGTGAATCAGGGGCGATCAGGCAGGAAAAGTGTGAAAGCTGTTCTATGCTTTATACAGGTTCTGTGTGCTGCAAGCCGGTACGCCTGTCAGGCTGGAAATACCCACAACAACACACTGCAATTCATCGCAGCTTATCGACACCGCTGCGCGCCAGGCTGCTGATCGTGGCCGCGCCGCACTTTTTGATGCCAAGGGGAGGGTTTGATGTACCAGGACGATGATCCCATTGAAACCAGTGAATGGCTGGACGCGCTGGAATCTCTGATCGAGAACGAAGGCGTAGACCGGGCCAAATACATACTTGAAAGGCTCTCCGAGCGGGCGAGCCGCGATGGCACCGAGCTGCCTTATTCCATCACCACGCCATTCCGGAACAGTATTCCTGTTTCCCAGCAGGCGCCGATGCCCGGTGATCTGTTTATGGAGCGCCGGATTCGCTCCCTGATCCGCTGGAATGCCATGGCCATGGTCATGCGCGCTAACCAGAGGCCCGGAGATCTGGGTGGGCATGTTTCATCGTTCTCGTCGGCAGCAACGCTGTATGACGTGGGCTTCAACTACTTTTTCCATGGCGGCGACGAAAAACGCGAATCCGATCTGATTTATTTCCAGGGGCATTCTTCGCCGGGCATCTATGCCCGCTCCTACCTGGAAGGCCGTTTCGACGAAACGGATCTGGACAAATACCGGGAGGAAGTGGATGGCACGGGGCTGTCCTCTTACCCGCACCCCTGGCTGATGCCTGAATACTGGCAGTTCCCGACGGTTTCCATGGGTCTGGGTCCCATCCAGGCCATTTACCAGGCACACGTCATGAAGTACCTGGACAGCCGGGAGCTCGTCGAAATGGGTGATCGCAAAGTCTGGTGCTTTGTTGGTGACGGTGAATGTGACGAGCCGGAAACCCTGGGTTCCATTTCCATGGCCGGCCGGGAAAACCTGAGCAATCTCATTTTTGTGGTTAACTGCAACCTTCAGCGTCTGGACGGGCCTGTGCGTGGCAACGGCAAGATTATACAGGAGCTTGAGGGTGTCTTCCGGGGTGCCGGCTGGAATGTGCTGAAAGTGGTCTGGGGTCGTCACTGGGACCCCCTGTTCGAGAGCGACAAGGACGGCAAGATGCAGCGGGTCATGGACGAAGTCTGTGATGGCGAGTTGCAGAACTATAAAAGCAACGGACCTGCTTATACCCGCAAACACTTCTTTGGCAAGTACCCCGAAACAGCGAAGCTGGTTGAAAACCTCTCTGATGAGGAGATCAACAAGCTCAACCGCGGTGGCCATGACCCCTATAAGATCTATGCCGCTTACCATCACGCCATCCACAACAACGGTGGCCGCCCGACCGTCATCCTGGCCCATACCATCAAGGGCTACGGATTTGGCGAGGCCGGTGAGGCACAGAATACCGCGCATTCCCTGAAGAAACTGGACATCGAGCAACTGAAGTCGTTCCGGGACAGGTTTGCGTTGCCGCTGAAGGACGACGAGCTCAAGGACGTTCCCTATTACCGCCCGGCACCGGATAGCCCGGAAATCGTCTACATGAAAAAACGCCGACAGGAATTAGGCGGTTTCTATCCCAAGCGGCGCAAGGACTGCCAGCCATTGCAGATTCCGGAGCTCGACATCTTCAAGGCGGTGCTGGAAGGTTCTGGAGAGCGGAAAATTTCCACCACCATGGCCTTTGTCCGGATACTGACGGCTCTGACCAAAGACAAACGTATCGGAAAGCGGGTGGTGCCGATCGTGCCGGACGAAGCCCGTACCTTCGGTATGGAGGGCATGTTCCGTCAACTGGGCATTTACACGGCCGAGGGGCAGAAGTACGTTCCGGAAGACCGTGACCAGATCATGTACTACCGGGAAGACAAAAAGGGCCAGATCCTTGAGGAAGGGATTAACGAAGATGGCTCCATGGCGGCCTGGATGGCAGCAGCAACTTCCTACAGCACCAATAACTTCCCGCTGATTCCGTTCTATATCTTCTATTCCATGTTCGGTTTCCAGCGGGTGGGCGATCTGGCGTGGGCATCCGGTGATATTCAGGCCCGTGGTTTCCTGATCGGCGGTACCGCCGGCCGGACCACCCTGAACGGCGAAGGCCTGCAGCACCAGGATGGTCACAGCCACGTTCTGGCCAACACCATTCCGAACTGTAAGGCCTACGATCCGGCATACGGGTACGAAATGGCCGTGGTGCTCCGTCATGGTATGAAAGAGATGTTCGAGGACAACAAGAATGTCTATTACTACCTGACTGTCGAGAACGAAAACTACGAACAGCCTGCGATGCCCAAGGATTGCGAGGACGGCATCATCAAGGGCATGTACCTGTTCGAATCTGTTGAAACCAAGGGCCGCAAGAAAGCGCCCCGGGTTCAGCTGCTTGGCGCCGGCGCCATCCTGAACGAGGTGCGCGCTGCGGCCCAGATGCTGAAAGACGACTGGGGCGTGGCTTCCGATGTATGGAGCGTCACCAGCTTTAACGAGCTGGCCCGTGAAGGCCAGCACGTAGAGCGCTGGAATCGTCTGCACCCGGATGACAAACCCAAGAAGGCCTATGTCACCCAGTGCCTGGAGAAGCAGGCTGGGCCGGTGGTGTCTTCCACCGATTACATCAAGCTGCACTCCGAGCAGCTCCGGGCGTTTATTCCCAAAACCTACCTGACCCTCGGTACTGATGGCTTCGGCCGCAGTGACACCCGGGAAAAGCTGCGCAGCTTCTTTGAAGTGGATCGTTACTACGTGACGGTAAGCGCGCTGTCTGCCCTGGCCCAGGATGGTGAGGTGAAGAACGATGTGGTTCTCGAAGCCATGCGCAAATACGGAATCGATCGCAACAAAACGAACCCGGTGCTGAGCTAAGGAGACCGCCATGAGTGAACAGGAAATCAAGATTCCGGATCTCGGCGGTGCGGATGAGGTCGAGGTTATCGAAATCACCGTCAGCGTGGGGGATTCGGTTGAGGAAGAAGATCCGATTCTGACCGTTGAGTCAGACAAAGCCTCGGTTGAGTTGCCGTCACCCGGTGCCGGCAAGATCACCAAGATCACCGTCAAGGTGGGTGACAAGGTCAAGGAAGGCGATGTTGTCGGGATGATGGAAGCCAGCAGCGATGCCGGTGGCTCTGATACCGGCAGTGACGAGCCCGAGGAAAAGGACGACAGCAAACAGGAAGAAAAGTCAGAAGAAAGCAAGCCGGCGCCGAAGAAGGCTTCCGGCGGCTCCCGCAAGGAAACTGTGAAGGTTCCTGCGTTGGATGGCTTCGACAACGTTCCGGTTATCGAAATCAATGTCGCTGAGGGCGATACCATCGAGGCGGACGATCCGCTGGTAACGGTGGAATCCGACAAGGCCACCATGGAGATTCCCTCGCCCTATGCGGGCAAGGTGAGCAAGATCCTGGTGTCCGAGGGCGACAAACTTTCGGAAGGTGACGAACTGCTGGAAATGACCGTTCAGGAAGACGGTGGCGGTGAGGAGGAGGCCTCTGAGGAGTCCGGCAAGGAAGAGTCCGGCAGGGAAGAAAAGCCCGGGCCGGAACCTGAAGAAAAGTCCAGGCAGGCCGCTGAGTCCGCGCCCGAACCCGAACCCCAAGGGGCTACCTATGAGCCGCCCACACCAGGCGCTAAGGTCCACGCTGGCCCCGCCGTGCGCAAACTGGCCCGGGAGCTGGGCGCGGATCTGGCCCGGATCAAGGGCTCTGGCCCGAAGAACCGGGTTGTCAAAGACGACGTTCAGGCTTATGTGAAAAGCAAGCTGAAGCAGGCCCAGCAGGGTGGTGGCGTTGCCACCGGCTCTGGTATCCCCGGCGTCAAGCTGCCGGACTTCAGCCAGTTTGGTGAGGTCAAGCGCGAGGCCATGTCGCGGATAATGTTCGCCACTGCCAACAACATGCAGCGCAGCTGGCTGAACGTGCCCCATGTGACCCAGTTCGAGGATGCGGATATCACCGATATGGAGGAGTTCCGCAAGGCCCAGAAGGCAGCCGGCGAGAAGAAGGGCGTGAAGATGACGCCGCTGCCGTTCCTGCTGAAGGCCTGTGCCACGGCACTGGCGGAGTTGCCTCAGTTCAACGTGTCGCTGGACATGGAGCGCAAGGAGGTGGTTCGCAAGAAGTACATTCACATCGGGATTGCGGTGGATACGCCCAATGGGCTGATGGTGCCGGTGATCCGGGATGTGGATCAGAAGGGCTTATGGGAGCTGGCGGCGGAAAGCGCCGAGCTGGCCCAGAAGGCCCGGGACAAGCAGTTGAAGCCGGCCGAGATGCAGGGTGCCTGCTTTACCATCACCAGTCTGGGTGGTATTGGCGGCACGGCGTTTACGCCGATTGTGAATACGCCGGAGGTGGCGATTCTGGGGGTTTCCAAGGCGGCGATGAAGCCGGTTTGGGATGGCAAGGAGTTCCAGCCCCGGTTGATGCTGCCGTTGTCTCTGTCTTACGATCACCGGGCGGTGAACGGGGCGGATGCGGCGCGGTTTACGTCGCTGCTTAGTCAGCTTCTTGGGGATATTCGGTCCCTGTTGCTTTGATTTGAAGTCTGGCGTCCACCCGGCCCACGGGTTGGGTGGCGCGACGAAGGCTTACCGGCCTTCGTCGTTCGGGCTCCCCGGTATTCGCACTTCTCTTTAGCGCGTTAGTTGCGTCAGGTCGATCAATGATCTGATGCTTTACGCTATGCACCATCCAGGTAGTTGCTATTTTAGCGGCACAGGTAGCCATTGGCTCCGTCCGTACAATCTCGGCCCGCAGCCAGGGAACCGGATGTTCTTACGCCCTGAGTGGCGTATTATGGTGCAAGAGTCCGCACACCTACGTACTTGTCCGGTTCGGTCACTCTACTATTTTTATACGTTTAGCCGCTTTCCCGAGAGAGATCTATGAATAAAGAACCCGTTAGCCGCGAACTGTTCGATGAAGTCATGGTGCCCAATTACGCCCCCGGTTCCGTCATTCCGGTACGGGGCGAGGGTTCCCGGATCTGGGATCAGGAAGGCCGCGAGTTTATTGATCTTCAGGGTGGTATTGCGGTGACCTGCCTCGGGCATTGCCATCCGGGACTCGTAGGCGCGTTGCACGATCAGGCCGAGAAAATCTGGCACCTGTCCAACGTGATGACCAATGAGCCGGCTTTGCGTCTGGCCAAAACCCTGTGTGATCTCACCTTTGCCGAGCGGGTGTTCTTTGCCAACTCCGGCGGTGAGGCGAACGAGGCCGCCTTCAAGCTGGCCCGCCGTTACGCCTGGGAGCACTTCGGCCCGGAAAAAAACGAAATCATCTCGTTCAGGAACTCCTTCCACGGCCGCACCCTGTTTACCGTCAGTGTCGGTGGCCAGCCCAAATATCTGGAAGGTTTTGAGCCGGCTCCGGGTGGTATCCACCACGCTGAGTTCAATGATTTGGAATCGGTTAATAAGCTGATCTCAAAGGAAAAAACCTGCGCCGTGGTGGTAGAGCCCATTCAAGGTGAAGGCGGTGTTATGCCGGGCGACCAGGCTTTCCTTGAAGGTCTGCGCCAGCTGTGTGATGCCAACGATGCCCTGCTGGTGTTCGACGAGGTGCAGTCCGGCGTCGGAAGAACCGGCCACCTGTATGCCTACCAGATGTACAACGTGGTGCCGGATATTCTCTCCAGTGCCAAGGGCCTGGGCGGTGGTTTCCCGATAGCAGCCATGCTGACAACCGCAAAGGTAGCTGCCAGTCTCGGCGTCGGAACCCACGGCAGCACCTATGGCGGTAACGCCCTGGCCTGCGCCGTTGGCCAAAAGGTTGTGGATACTGTCAGCCAGCCGGAGATTCTCAAGGGTGTGAAATCGCGCTCCGAAAGGCTCCGCAAGGGCATGATGGATATTGGTGAGCGTTATGGCGTGTTCAGTGAAGTTCGCGGGGCCGGATTGTTACTCGGTTGTGTGCTCACCGAGCAGTGGCAGGGCAAGGCCAGGGATTTTCTTAATGCAGGTCTGGACGAGGGCGTGATGGTTCTGATGGCTGGTGCTAACGTGATTCGTCTGGCGCCGTCACTGATCATTCCCGAGCAGGATATCGGCGAAGCCCTCGATCGTTTCGAAGCGGCGGTTAAAAAACTGACGGCCTAAGGAGTTCCTATGTGGCTGGTACGTCCGGCGCAGCCGGATGATCTGGACCAGATTCTCGCCATCGCGGGCACCCAGAGTGCCCGCCTTTCCTCCACCCTGCCCAAACAAAACGATGCCCTTGCATACAAGATTGAGCATTCACTGGCGTCTTTTGCCGGCAAGATCAGCACAGAGGATGACCCACCGAGGTTCCTGTTCGTGCTGGAAAACACCGAAACCGGAGAGATCGCGGGCACGGCTGGTATCGATGCCAGGGCCGGCAATGGTCAGCCCTTCTACAGTTACCGGCGCGATGCGCTGATTCACGCATCCCATGAGCTGGGTGTATCAAGGCGGGTAGAAGTCTTGTATCCCTCCCACTTTCTGACCGATGTCACCCTGCTGTGTTCGTTCTCGATCCGGCCGGAACTCCGTGACAGTGAGGCGTTCGAGCTGCTATCCCGTGCACGGATTCTGTTCATCGCCGATCATCGGGAATGGTTTACCCAACGGGTGGCAGTGGAAATCCAGGGTGTGCAACTGGATGACGGCAGCGTGCCGTTCTGGGACAGCCTTGGCCGACATTTCTTTGATATGGATTTTGAAACGGCAGATCAGTATTCCGGGCAGCTGAGTAAAACCTTTATCGCTGAACTGATGCCGCCCAATCCGATCTATGTCACCCTGCTGAGCGAGGCGGCCCAGAAGGCGCTGGGGCGACCGCATGAGATAACCGTACCGAACTTCGAATTGCTCCAGCGGGAGGGATTCCAGCCCGGCTGCTACCTGGACATTTTTGACGCCGGGCCAGTACTGGAGGCGCGCACCGACAGCCTGAGAACCCTGGTGACCAGCCACCCGAAACCCCTGCATGCCGCCAATCATGACCTTGGCGAAACCTGTCTGATTGCGGCAGGGGAGCGGGACCAGTTCCGCTGCACCCTGACACCGGTTGCGGAAACTCTGGAAGACACACTCAAGGTGCCGGTCAACACCTGGAAGGTGCTGAACAAGACCGCGGGTGACCGGGTAAGGATCGCGCCGCTATGACAGCGATTCGGACAGGCATTCCAACGGTTATTCAGTTAAATCGCGGAAACAGAGAGGCGACACCATGCTGGTAATTCGCCCGCTTCAGGAAAACGATCTGGACGATCTTTACACTATGGCGCAGAGCGCCGGCAAGGGGCTCACAACGCTGCCCGCGGACCGGGAGCTTTTGGAGAGGAAGATCAGCCACGCCCGGGAAACCTTCAATCAGCGCTGTGCGCCGGAGGCCGGGCTTTACCTGTTTGCGCTTGAGGATATCCAGCGAAAGAAGACTGTCGGAATCAGTGGAATCCAGGCCCGGGTTGGTCTGGACGAGGTGTTTTACAACTACCGGCTGAGTGTTGCAGTGAACGCCTCGAAGGAGCTCGGCGTGCACGTGCGCACCCCGACGCTGCATCTGTCTAACGACATGACTGATACCAGCGAGATCTGCTCGCTGCTGCTTTCTGACGAGTACAAGGGCGGTGGCAATGGTCTGCTGCTCTCCCGTTGCAGGTTCATGTATCTGGACGAGTTTCGGAAGCACTTTTCGGACAAGGTTTTCGCGGAGATGCGGGGCGTTTCTGACGCGCAGGGGCGCAGCCCGTTATGGGATGCCCTGGGCAGCAAGTTCTTCGACATGGAATTCAGTGAGGCGGACGTGCTTTCGGGGCTTGGCAACAAGTCGTTTATCGCCGAGCTGATGCCGAAATATCCGATTTATCTGCCCATGTTGCCGGATTCGGCCCGGGCAGTGATCAGCCGGGTGCATGGCAACACGGCTCCGGCGCTCAGGATGCTTCAGGAGGAGGGGTTCAATTTCAACGGACTGGTGGACATCTTTGATGGCGGTCCGGTGGTAGAGGCCTTTGTTCACAACATCCGCACCGTAAGAGAAAGCGTCAACCGGCATGCCATGGTCATCCGTAAACCGGTGAACCTGGATGTTCCGGCGGCTGAGAGGGCGATGATATCGAACCGATCATTCAGGGATTTTCGGGTGACCACCGTGCCGATCAGTTGCATCGGGCCGGATACCGTCGGTCTGGCGCCGGAGGTTGCGGACGCGTTACAGGTCGAATCCGGCGATCCAGTCCGGCTGACCCCCTTGAAAGATTCGGCTACGCTGACCAGACATACCTATGGAAGTCCAGTATCGGGAGGTGCATCGAAATGGCAAAGCTGACAGGCGAACTGTTTATCGACGGGCTATGGCTTCAGGGCCATGGTGCTCCCTTCGAATCTGTCCAGCCAGTGACCGGCGAGACAGTCTGGGATGGTGAAAGTGCCAACCTTGAAGACGTTGACGCGGCCGTGCGTGAGGCGCGCACCGCCTTTCTGAAGTGGCGGCGAAGAAGTTTTGTGGAGCGCCAGGCAGTGGTCGAAGCCTTTGGCGAGTTGCTTGAAGCCCACAAGGAGGAACTGGCCTACCAGATCGGACTGGAAACCGGTAAACCCCTGTGGGAGTCCCGGACCGAAGTGGCAGCGATGATTGGCAAGATCGGCATCTCCGTGAAAGCCTATAACGAGCGTACCGGCCACTCTGAATCGGACGTTGCCGGCGGCCATGCGGTGCTCCGGCACCGCCCCCATGGTGTGGTGGCCGTATTCGGCCCCTACAATTTCCCGGGGCATTTGCCGAACGGGCATATTGTGCCTGCACTTTTGGCGGGTAATACCGTGGTGTTCAAACCCAGTGAACTGACCCCCGGGGTCGCGGAAGTGATCGTGAAGCTCTGGGAGAAGGCAGGCATACCAGACGGCGTGATTAACCTGGTGCAGGGCGCTGCCGATACCGGGAAGTCGCTGGCTAGCCACCCGATGATCGATGGCCTGTTCTTTACCGGCAGTTCAACGGTTGGTCACCTTCTGCACAAACAGTTCGGCGGCCAGCCGGAGAAAATCCTGGCCCTGGAAATGGGCGGCAACAACCCGCTGATTGTTCAGGATGTTCATGACGTGGACGGTGCTGTTCACCATGCCCTGCAGTCGGCGTTTCTCTCGGCCGGTCAGCGCTGCACCTGCGCCCGTCGGCTGCTGGTTCCCAGGGGCAAAAAGGGTGCTGCCTTCCTGGACCGGTTGGTGGAGGTCGCCTCCCGGATCAAGGTGGGTGAGTTCGATGCCGATCCTCAGCCGTTCATGGGGGCGGTAATTTCAGCCGAAGCTGCGGATAAGCTCCTGGTGGCCCAGACCGGTATGCTGGAGAAGGGCGGTAAATCCCTGCTGGAGATGACGTCCCTCAAACCCGATACCGGACTGCTGTCGCCGGGTATTATCGACGCGACCGGGCTCGATCTGACCGATGAGGAATTCTTTGGGCCATTGCTCACGGTCCACCGCTACAAGGGCTTTGATGATGCCCTGGAGCTGGCCAACGATACCCGTTACGGGCTCTCGGCCGGTATTCTGACCGATGATCGGAAACTCTATGATCGGCTGGTGGAGGAGGTTCGGGCCGGTATCGTAAACTGGAACCGGCCGCTCACGGGCGCAAGCAGTGCGGCACCCTTCGGCGGTGTTGGCGCCAGCGGCAACCACCGCCCCAGCGCCTATTACGCTGCCGATTACTGCGCCTGGCCCATGGCGTCACTGGAAGGCGGCAAGAGTGAGCTGCCAGACACGCTTGCCCCCGGCCTGAACTTCGATTAACGGAACCGACTGCCATGGCAAAACACGCGGTAGAAGCAAACTTCGACGGCCTGGTTGGCCCCACCCACAATTACGCCGGGCTGTCCTGGGGTAACGTGGCGTCGAAAACCAACGTGCGATCGGCGTCCAACCCGAAGGAGGCGGCGCTCCAGGGGCTGGCCAAGATGAAACGGCTGGCGGACAGGGGCTATGTGCAGGGTATTCTCCCGCCCCATGAGCGGCCGCACATTCCGACGCTGCGGGCTCTTGGCTTTGAGGGTACGGAAGCCCGGGTGCTGGAGCAGGCGGCGAAAGCCAGCCCGTCGATTCTTGCGGCGGTATCCTCAGCCTCGTCCATGTGGACGGCCAATGCCGCCACGGTTTCGCCCAGTGCCGATACCACGGATCACCGGGTGCATTTCACCCCGGCCAACCTGAGCGCCAAGTTCCACCGCTCCATCGAACACAAGGTAACCGGGCGTTCCCTGAAAGCGATCTTTGCCGATGAGAGCTATTTTGCCCATCATCCGGCGCTGCCCTCGGTCAGTCATTTTGGTGACGAGGGCGCCGCCAACCATACCCGGTTGTGTGCCGGCTATGGGGAGCCCGGCGTAGAGTTGTTTGTTTACGGCCAGATCGCCTTTAACGAACAGGCGTCGGCCCCGGAAAAATATCCGGCCCGACAGACTCTGGAGGCCTCCCAGGCGATTGCACGACTGCATGGCCTGAAGGGTCAGCATGCGGTGTTTGCCCAACAAAACCCGGAAGCCATTGATGCCGGCGTTTTCCATAACGATGTTATCGCGGTAGGCAACGGCAACACCCTGTTCTATCACGAGACGGCGTTCCTGAATGAAGACCAGGTGCTGGCGAATATCCGGGAACGTCTTACCGGTGCCGAACTTGAAGCGATTCGGGTCAGCCGTGCTGAGGTGCCGGTTGAAGACGCGGTGGCCTCTTACCTGTTCAACAGCCAGTTACTGAACACGCCCGACGGCATGCTGCTGGCCGTGCCTGGCGAGTGCCGGGAAGTGGCTTCGGTTAGCCGGTATCTGGATGATCTGGTGAAATCCGGTGGGCCGGTCACCTCGGTGGAAGTGTTCGACGTCAAGCAGTCAATGCGCAATGGCGGTGGCCCGGCCTGTCTGCGGTTGCGTGTGGTTCTGGACGATGACGAACTCAAAGCCACGCACCGGGGGGTCATTGTCACTGACGAACTCTATGAGCGCCTGACCACCTGGGTGGAAGCCCATTACCGGGATGAGCTGAGCCAGGATGACCTGGCAGACCCCATGCTGCTGGAAGAGGTCCGGAAAGCCCTGGACGAACTCACCGGTATTCTCGGGCTCGGCTCAATCTACGATTTCCAGCGTTAGCGTCCGTGTCCCACCGGTACAGTAGATCAGCCTTAAGTCCGACAGGCTGCAATCGACGAGGTCAGCATGTCCATGGTGTGCCGGATCAGCTGTTCGGCCGGGAAGCCGTCGTTGCCCTCGCCCGTTTCTGACTGGCACAGCAGGATCGCACCATGCAGCGCGCCCCGCAGGTACAGGGCGGTCTGTGCCGGATCGCTGATCCGCTCCCGGTTCATAGTGCCGTCCTGAAGCCCCAGTTTGATTGCTGCCACCATCAGTTCCATCAGGTCTGACTTGGAACACAGCATCTCCTCCGCCTGACTTTCGTCGGCCTCGATCATGGCCGTGGAGGCCTTGGTGAGTGCTGAGAAGTAGTCCGGCTCCTCCAGATAAAAACGGTAATAGGATTCGCCCATCGCCCGGATCTGGGCCAGGCCGGTGTCGGCGGTTTGCCGCGCTTCTTCAAAGCGACGGAACAGGCTGTGCCCGGCCCTGAGCATAATGCCCCGCTGTATCGCCGCCTTATCCTTGAAATACACATACAGCAGCGCCCGGCTTAGGCTGGCCGTGCGGGCAATGTCATCCATTGAGGTTCGCTCGTAGCCCTTCTCTGAAAACACCAGTTCGGCGGCGTCCAGAATGGTGTCGTAACGGGCCTGTTTTTCCCGCTCCCGGCGGGTTTTCAGCGGTTCGCTCATTCAATCATCCGGTTAGGTGGCAACAGCTGGCACATGATACCTGAAACTGGATCAAACCCGATTATTGACAAAATGTCAAAGAATGACATGATGTCTTAAACAATCATCGGGGCTGCCACGGACCGGGCCCCGCCAACAACATGAGCATGGACGAAAGGATGAATCATGACGCCACTTCGTATTTCCGTTGCCATAGTTTCCCTCGCGTTCTTTTCACTACTCTTGTCCGGCTGCAAAGCCAGTGACGTGTCATCGGAGCCTGAGCAGCAAAGGGTTTCGGTGCGCGTTTCAGAGGTGGGCGGTGGTGAAAACCGGGATATGCCCCTCAGGTTTTCCGGAATTGTCCGCGCCAGCCAGCGGGCAACCCTGACCTTTCAGGTCAGCGGCACCCTGAAACAGAGGGCGGTTGAGTTGGGCCAGAAGGTGCAGGCTGGTGAGGTTCTGGCCCGGGTTTACAACCCCGCCCTGGAGCCGGTGCGGGATTCCGCCAGAGCCCGGCTGGACGAGCTCACAACCGGGTACCAGCAGGCTAAACGTGAGTGGGAACGTTCCAGCCGGCTGCATCAACGTGGTGTGGTTTCCGAACAGGACCTGGAGCAGATTGCCGCCCGGCGCGATTCCCTGAAAGCCAGTGTTGCCACGGCTCGTGCCTCGCTGGCGGAGGCCACGCAAATGCTGGAAGAAAGTGCCCTGCGGGCACCATTCTCCGGACGTGTGGAAGCCCTGCTGGTGCAGCAGGATGAATTCGTCGCCGCCGGCCAGCCGGTGATGCGCCTGTCTTCGCCGGAAGGCCGGGAAGTGGAAGTGCGAGTGCCCGCCCATCTGCTGAACCACGTGCAACTGCGGCAGGCCCTGCCGGTCTGGTCGGTGCAGGACCGCAGCCAGCCTTCGCAAACCGGTTCTGTCGTGGAGATCGCCCAGGCTGGCGCCATTCGTGGTGAATTGCACCCGGTGCTGGTCAGTCTGCCGGTCAATACCCTGGAGCCAGGCGAACCTGTGGAGGTGGGGATAACCCTGGTACGCGAATCGGCACTCACGGTTCCTTTGCTCTCTGTGGTCCGGAATGCCGAGGGTACCAGTGTTTTCCGGGTCCGTGAGAAGGTCGCCAAACGGGTTCCCGTGGTCGTGGATCGGGTTGTCGGCGAAAGGGTAGTCGTCAAGTCCGGTGATCTGGCTCCCGGTGATCAGGTGGTGTACGCGGGCATGACCCGGCTGGCCGACGGTGATGCCGTGGAGGTGCGCTGATGACTCGCCGGCTTCTGAACTGCCAGCGACTTCTCGGGATGGTTGTTGCCATGCTCTGCCTTCTTGGCATTGCGGCGTACAGCACCATGCCACGTCAGGAAGATCCGTCGTTTCCTTACCGGGCGGGGCTGATCAGTATTAACTACCCGGGCGCCAGCGCCGATGCTGTGGAGCGGCTTGTATTGCAGCCGCTGGTGGACGAGCTTCGCCAAGTGGAAGAGGTCGATTTCTCCCAGGCGACTGCCCGCACCGGGGTGGCCATTGTCCGGCTGCGCCTGAATGACACCATCTATGACACCGACCCAGCCTGGGATCGGGTGCGCCAGGCCATGGAGCGGGCGCGGCAGGACTTTCCGGATGATGTGGGGCAAATGGTGCTTGATGACCGCCTGATCGACAATCCTGCAATCGTCATGGCCGTAGGTGGCTCGCCGTCGGTCACGGAACTAACGGAGGTTGCCGAGCGGCTGAAGCAGAACCTGTCGGATATTCTGGGTGTTTCCCGGATTGCACTGGAAGGGGATGCCGATGAACAGGTCACCCTGGCCCTGGATGATGCCGCGCTCTACCGCCTGGGCATTTCCCCGGCCCGGGTGCTGGACACGCTGGCGCGGCGCAACCAGACCATCCCCGGCGGCTTCGTGGTGGTCAATGGCCGCCGCCTGTCGGTGCTTCCCAACAGCGAATTTGCCGATATTGACGCCATCCGCGCCACGCCTGTAGAACTGCCTGACGGCTCCCAGGTGCCCCTCGCGGCAACGGCGGATGTCTGGCGCGGACCAGCGGAACCCCGGCAGCCGGAAACCTGGTACGACGGCGAGCGGGTTGTGCTGGTTTCCATCATCATGGAAGAGGGCACCACCGATGCAATCCGGTTTGGCCAGCGGGTACGGGAACGGGTGGCCCGGATTCGCGCAGAGTTTGAGCCCTACGAGATCCGGGAAATGTTCTTCCAGCCCGACAAGGTGGAGGAACGGCTGGACAACCTGGCCTGGAGCCTGGTGCTCTCTGTGCTGATCATCGTTGCAGTGGTGTTCACCGGCATGGGTATTCGCATGGGTCTGCTGGTCGCATCCATCCTGCCCATGGTGGCGTTGATCAGTGTCGGGCTCTATGATCTGGGCGGCGGCGTTCTGCATCAGATTGCCGTGATTGGTATGGTAATTTCCCTCGGTATCCTGATTGATAACGCCATCGTGATTGTTGAAAGCATCCAGGGACACCTGGACGAGGGGATGCGTCGCCTCGATGCTTTGCGTAAGGCGGTGACTGAACTGGCCGGACCTCTGGGTGCCTCAACCGGCACCACTCTGGCGGCGTTTACGCCTTTGTTGCTGTCCAAGGGCGGCACCGCCGATTTCACCCGGGGGGTGCCGGTGATGATCATGCTGACCCTGTCGGTCAGCTATCTGCTGGCCATTTCCGCTGTACCCCTGTTGGCTGCGAAGTTCCTGAAGCCAACGCGGAAAAGCAGAGAGGACCGGTTTACGGGTCTGGCCCGTTTTCTGGGCAGCCTGGTTGCCCGGCACCCCGGACGCCTGATTGCCGCCGGCACCATTCTGGTCGCCATCAGTCTGGCCATGACGCCTTTTATGGCACGGCAGTTCTTTCCGAATGCTGATCGCCCCAGAGTCATCGTTGAAGTTCACATGCCCGAGGGTACTGACCAGTCCCGCACCTCGGACGCAACGGCAGTCCTTGAGAGGGCTATCCGGGCCCGGCCCGATGCCCTGGCGGTGCACCGGTTTGTGGGCTACACCGGGCCGTCATTCTATTACAATCTCCAGGAGGCACCTCAGGCTCCGAACCGCGCCAGACTCGTTGTCACCACACCAACCCTTGAAGACACCGCCGATATGACCCGCTGGATACGCGCTCATGTAAACGAGCAGATGCCGGAGCTGGACGTGACCGTGGGTGTGCTCGGGCAGGGGCCACCAAGGGCCGCACCGGTGGAAATTCGGATCTATCACGCCAGCGACAACACCCGGGCCAGGGCAGTGGAACAGGTCTTCAGTATTCTGCGGGGCGTTGAGGGCACGGTTGATGTGCGCCATGATCTGGATATCGGCGTGCCCAGCATCGCGATTAACGTCGACGACGCCACTGCGGCCCGGTACCGCCTGACCCGCGCCGATGTGGCCCAAAGCCTTTATGGCCAGAGTTTTGGTGTGGTGGCCGAGCGCTATCGCCAGGAGGAGGACCCCATTCCCCTGGTGTTGCGGTCCCGGGAAGGCACTGCGCTGTCGCTCTCACGCCTGCTGTCCGTCAACATCTACAATGATCGCGGGGATGCCGTGCCCCTGTCGGCGGTAGCCAGTGTGTCTACCACCTGGGAACCCGCCGCCCGGTACCTGCGCGATGGCGTCAGAATGAACACGGTAACGGCGAACCTGGAAACCGGCTACAGCTTCAGTCAGGCTCTGGAGGGCCTGTACGCAGCCCTTGACAAGACGCCCCTGCCGCCGGGCACGCGCATGGAACTGGGCGGTGATGCCGAAGGTTCGGGTGAGGCCAATACGGCTTTGCTGACAGCGGCACCTATCGGCATGCTGTTGCTGCTGTTTTTCCTGCTGCTGCAGTTCAATTCCTTCCGCCGGGTCGGGATTATCCTGTTGACGGTACCGCTGGCTGCCGTCGGTATCTTCCCGGGTTTGGTGCTTTCCGGTTCCCCCTTCGGTTTCCAGTCCCTGCTGGGGGTTATTGCCCTGGTGGGTATCGTGGTAAACAACGCCATTGTGCTTCTGGATGTCATGGACCGGGAACTGGAGAAAGGAAAGGACATCAGGGGTGCCATGCGCAGCGCAGCAGAACAGCGCACCCGCCCGATTCTGCTGACGACGGCAACCACCGTGGCCGGTCTGCTGCCCCTGGCGTTCTCCAGCTCCACCTTGTGGCCACCGATGGCCTGGGCCATTATCTCAGGTTTGCTGGCTTCCACGGTGCTGACCCTGCTGGTGATCCCGGCGGTATGTACCCAACTGATCAGAGCCAGCGTACCGGAACCTGAAAACGCCCCGGCCTGACCCGCTGAAGTCAGGGTCAAGTCAAAGTTGGGGTCAGATGAAAAAGGGGTCAGATGAAATTTTCATCTGACCCCTTTTTCATCTGACCCCAACTTCGAACCCGTTTTCGGCCTGATCATCAAACCGACACGTTGGCCCACAGGAACCTCAGGGTTGGGAAATACAATGGCCTCCGGCGAATGCCCGACCCGGTAACTGGTTTCATCGTCCTCCCAGATCACCGTGCCGGGTTGGTACTCGGTGAAGTTGGCAACATCATCCGGGATGTGAAACCGGAAATTCTTTCCGGTGTTCAGGATTTCATGCACCACCTCAAACACCGTCAACTGGTCAAACGGTGGCTGCGGTGAAGGCGCAGGTTGCCCCCGGAGCCGCCGCCGCAAGGCATCCCGGATGCCCGAGAAACGCTTCGGATCATTCTGGCCGAAAGGCCGAACCTTACCCAGTTCCACGGTAAAACTCTCAGCCTTCAACAGCGACGCCGAAAACGACGAAAACGTCGTGCCCGCCTTGTGTTGCAGCAGCAACGTCTCCACCTCCGCCTCCAGTAGAAAATCACACTGCCTGACCGGAACCTGTCGCCCGGCCACAAAAGGATACAAGGCAAACCGCTCCCGGTGGGAGGGACGAATGGCGGTGTGCAGATCGTAGTGATAAAGCGCCTGGGGACTTGCCATGGCAAACTGCCGGCAAGCCTCCTCAAGCAACTGCGCCCGCGCCGCCTCCGCCAGACCGTCGTACTCGCTCCGCCCGTGTGCACCATTGAATAACCGGTTCAGGTTCACCTCCGTGAACCGCTCTCCGGCCACCATCGCCGGCGGATTACCCAGAATCAACAAGACCGGGCAGGCAAGTTCCCACTCGCCATCAATCAGCTCAGAAACCAGTTCGTTCAGAACCTCGACAGGTGCGGTTTCATTGCCATGCACACCCGCGGAAACGATGATCGCCTCGGAATTCGGATTGCCCCGGCCAGCGGGCGGAACAATGTCCAGAACCCCAACGGCCTTGCGGCTGATGCGGGTTCCGTCGGGAAGGAAGGTTTTGGTTTCAGGAAGTGAGGCTTTCGAATTGTCGAGGGTGTGGAAAAGCCAGTCAGAGTGAGTTCCGAAAAGGTCGTGTTTTGCCGACATAGAATCCCCGAACCAAGTCTGGGGGCGGGCAGGGTGTTGCCTCCCGGGAGTGTCTGAAGCCATGGATGGCTTCAGTCAAGCGCACATGGATGTGCTCGTAGCGTCTCCCGGGAGGCAACACCCTGCCTGCCCGGGCACTTAAGCCGAAATCAGCAGGCTCAGCCGCTTACCGGCCGCTGATGTCGAAGCAGATGATTCTCAAGTTTGCGAAACGCAAACACCAGAATAAAGGTCAGCGCCATGTAGCAAAACGCTACAAAGATAAACGCATCAAACGGCGCATAAAACCGCGAGTAAATGTTACGCGCCGCCCCGGTAAGATCGACAATAGTGACCACACTGGCAATGGCACTGGCGTGCAGCATGAAAATCACCTCATTGGAATATGCCTGAACCGCACGCCGCGCGGCACTCGGCAGCACGATACGCCGCATACGCATGAGCCAGTTCATGCCATAGGCCTTGGCCGCCTCGATTTCACCATTGGGTGTTGACACAATTGCACCCCGGATAATCTCCGTGGTGTAGGCTGCGGTGTTCAGTGTGAATGCCAGCAGGGCCGGGTAGAACGGCTCCCGGAAGATCTCCCACCAGAAAGTCTCCTGTATCCCCTCAATCTGGGCCAGGCCGTAATAGATAATATACAGCTGGATCAGCAGCGGTGTACCGCGGAACAGGTAGGTGTACAGCCACACTGGCCCGGACACGAACGGGTTGCGAACCGTTCTCAGAATGGCCAGTGGTACCGCCATCAGTAAGCCGATAACCAATGACAGGAACACCAGATGGACGGTGGTCACCAGACCATCCCAGTATTCCATGATGGTCATGGCGGTAAAAATGTCGTTCTGGTTGAGCCACTCGGCAATGAAATCAGGCATCCGTTAACTCCCCTGAATCACGCCGACGTTAGCGCGCTTGTCGAGCCATTTGATAAACAGCTCGGACCCCGCCGTCAGGGCCAGATAGACGAACGCCACCGGAATGAAAAAGTGGAAAGGCATCCGCTCTGCCTTGGCGGCTTCCTCGGCAACCCGGACCATGTCCGTGAGCCCGATGATCGACACCAGTGCCGTGGTTTTCAGCAGAACCTGCCAGTTATTGCCCAGCCCGGGCAGGGCATGACGAAGCATCTGAGGCAGCATGATTCTGCGGAAGGTATGCAGGCGGGTAAAGCCGTAGGCGCGGGCGGCCTCAATCTGGCCGGTTTCAACCGCCAGAAAGGCACCCCGGAAAGTTTCGGTCATGTAGGCGCCGAAGATCAGCCCGATCGTTACCACGCCAGAGATAAACGGATCGAACTGAAAGAAAAAGTCGATTTCGTAGGCTTCCCAGATGTAGTCTGAGAGCATGTTCACTGCAACCTGGCCGCCGTAATAAAACAGCAGCATCATGACCAGATCCGGCACGCCACGGATCAGCGTGGTGTAGGTGGTGGCGATGCCCCTGGCAACCCGGCTTTGCGACAGTTTGGCAGGCGCGCCAATCAGTCCCAGGACAACCGAGAGGGCCAGAGAGAGGAAGGCCAGCTCAAGGGTAACGATTGCCCCGTCTATCAGGGCCGGGCCATAACCTTTCAGATCGAGCATGGGAACGTCCGGTAAGCAGAGGCAGCCTTAACGGCCGCCCCAGTAAGATTACATCTTGATGTCGTAAGCGAAGTACTTCTGCATGATGGTGTCGTAGGTACCATCTTCCTTCAGGGTGCGAAGGGCTGCATTCACTTTCTCTGCGATATCCGCGTCTCGCTTGCGCATGGCAACGCCAACACCCTCACCCAGCTTTACGGGCTCACCAACTTCCTTGAAGCCTTCCTTGGGCAGTATAGTCTGCTCGCCTACCGGATAGTCTACGAAGACGACATCCAGACGCTGGCCTTCAAGGTCCAGAACCATGTCATCGGCGGTTGTGTAACGCTTGATGGTCACAATGCCGCCCATGTTTTCGGTTACGTGGGTGTCCATGGTGGTGCCACGCTGAACGCCCACGGTCTTGCCCTTCATGGCGTCCATGTCGGTGACGTCGGTGTTGAAGCTCTCAGGGCCGAACCAGCCACCCGGGGTGTTGTAGTACGGTTCGGAGAACAGAACCCGCTCGGCCCGCTCCGGAGTGATGGACATGGAAGACATGATCAGATCAAACTTACGCGCCAGCAGACCCGGGATCATGCCGTCCCATGACTGAATAACGAATTCGCAGTCAGCGTTCATTTCTTCACACATGGCTTCGGCCAGTTCCACTTCGAAACCGGTCAGCTCGCCGTTCTCGTCTTTGTACTCAAACGGCTCGTAGGGCACGTCGAATGCAATGCGGAGGCTACGTTCCTGGGCCTGTGCACCGCCTGCAATCAGGGCGAGGGCGCAGCTTGCTGCAACAATCAGTTTTTTCATGTGTCACTTCTCCAGTGGTTTGCCTTTTGGGCTTTATTTTTAATGGAATTTTTGATTCCAGCTTTTATTTCTTCACCGGCTCAAGATAGCACCGCGTGTCAGAACTTGGGCGCCAGGAACTGTTTCATGCGTTCCGAGTCCGGGTTATCAAACACTTTCCGCGGTGTACCCTGTTCCTCAATCACGCCCTGATGCAAGAACAGGACCTGACTCGACACATCCCTTGCAAACGCCATCTCGTGGGTGACCACGATCATGGTGCGGCCTTCCTCGGCGAGGCTTTGCATAACTTTGAGTACTTCACCCACCAGCTCAGGATCGAGAGCCGACGTGGGCTCATCAAACAGCATGACTTCCGGCTCCATGGCGAGGGCCCGGGCAATGGCGGCCCGCTGCTGCTGACCGCCCGACATCTGGGCCGGATAGTAATCCTTGCGTTCGTAGATGCCCACCTTGTTCAGGTAGGCCTCGGCACGCTCAATCGCTTCCTTCTTGGGCACCTTGAGCACGTGGATGGGCGCTTCAATGATGTTTTCGAGCACGGTCATGTGGGACCAGAGGTTGAAGCTCTGGAACACCATGGAAAGTTTTGCCCGGATCAGTTCAACCTGCTTGTTATCCGCAGGAATGCGTTCGCCTTTCCGGTTGGTGGTGAACCGTATCGGGTCGCCGTGCACGATAATGTCGCCGGATGTGGGCGTTTCCAGCAGGTTAATGCAACGCAGGAAGGTACTCTTTCCGGAGCCGGAGCTGCCGATCAGGGAAACCACGTCGCCTTTGCGGGTCTCCAGTGAAATACCCTTGAGTACTTCAAGCTGATCAAAGGTCTTGTGAATGTCCCTGCAGATCAAAGGCGCTTGGTCCGCCATGGGTGACTCCTGAGGCTGTAATTCAAAGGCGCATGTTTTACGGACTGTGGATGCAGAAATCAATACCTTCAACAGGGCGTTTCACCGTATTTCACCGCCGTTCGCTGCATTTCATTGTGGGCGAATGGGTGATCAATGCAAGCGTTTGCCATCCTCAGGTCGTGGCCTGTGAGTAATGCGCCCCGGCCTCTGCGCCGACCGGCAGGCGGATCAGCGTACTGCCTTCCTTTTCCATCTCCCGCATGGCTTCGCTGACGAACCGCACATGGGCTGTGGCGGCTTTCTGGGCGCTGGCGGCTTTGCCGGAAATTACCGCCTCATAAAGTTGCCTGTGCTGGCGGACAATTTTCTTGCGCATCTCTTCCCTCGGGTTGAGGTTGGCAACGGATGCCTGAACGGTCAACAGCATCATGTTTTTCAGGCTATTGAGCACGTGCACCAGAATCGGATTGTGGGAGGCCTCCACAATGGCCAGGTGAAAGCCGTGGTCGGGTCGGGCGTTGCTGAGCGGATCGGTGTCTTCCAGAGCACGGAACGCCTTGGTGATCCGGTGCCGGTCCAGCCGGGTTGCCCGTTGTGCTGCCAGGTAGGCCGCCTGACCCTCAAGTTGCTCCCGCACTTCCAGCAAATCATAGAGGGTTCGGGGGTGGCCTTCGAAAAGATGCATCAGCGGGCTCTGTTCACCCAGATCGTTGGAGCCGGGAACCATGCTGGCCACAAATGAGCCCTTGCCATGCCGGGTTTCGATAACCCCTCGACCCTGAAGCTCGTGCAGGGCTTCGCGAATGACTGCGCGGGAAACACCCAGCCGCGCCGCCAATTGCCGTTCGGAGGGTATTTTCTGCTCCGGGGCGAGCCCGCCATCAAGGATGAGCCGTTCCAGCCGGTAAGAAATTTCCTGGGAGATTGCCATTTGGGTGCCTGTTTGTGCTCTGTGGTCTGACCAGTCAATGGTTCTGATTGTTGTTGCTTAATCTGCCAACCGATACGCGTCCGAGCCCGTTAAATATGGCTGATTCAGAGTATTTCGTCCATTTTTAATACTTCAAAAACTGGTCTGACCAGTAGTTACGGAACTGGACTAAAGCGGGAATGGCTACGAATATCATGGTAATGCCGGCCTGTGCCGGCGTTGCTATGACGCTCATAACAACAAAGCCAACGGAGACGTTTCGATGAATTCGAAGAATAACATCCGGAATAAATGTGATACGGGCGAGACCCCACCTCGCAGAAGTTTCCTTAAAACTGCCGCTGTAGGCGCCGCCTTCGCCGGCGCGATGCTGATGGGTGCCGGCCAGGCCCAGGCTGCAACAACCTGGAAAATCCAGTCTGTCTGGGATGCGGGCACGGTCGGCTATGACCTGTTTGAGGACTGGTGTAATGGCATGGAAGAGAAGTCCGGCGGGGAACTGATCTTCAAATGTTTCCCTGCCAAGGCTGTCGCCGCCGATAGCAATTCACTGTTCGATTCGGTTCGCAGTGGCGTTCTTCAGGGCATGAACCCGTTCACTCTGTACTGGTCCGGCAAGATTCCCGCTTCGGTTTTCCTGTCATCCTATCCCGGCGGCCCGGATCAGCCTCACCAGTGGGACACCATGTTCTACTCACTGGGCATGCTGGAGAAGACCCGGGAAATCTACAAGAAGTTCGGGCTGTTCTATGTGGGGCCGATCCAGCACGATGCAAATATCATTCACTCCAAGACCCCGGTAAACAGTCTCGAAGACTTTAAAGGCATGAAGCTCCGGGTTCCCGGTGGTATGGTCGCTGAGGTGTTTCAGGCGTTCGGTGCTTCTACCGTGAGTCTGCCGGGCTCTGACATCTTCCCGGCCCTGGAAAAGGGCACCATCGACGCAGCCGATTACGTGGGCCCGGCGGTGAACTGGGAACTGGGCTTTTCCCAGGTGACAGATTACATTCTGTTCGGACCTCCGGGCGTAATGTCGATCTACCAGCCGGTGGACCTGATGGATCTGACCGTCAACCTGCGTGCCTGGAACGCTCTGGATCCGAAACTCCAGCAACTGGTTGAGGATGAAGTGCGCATCTATTCCCAGAAGCACTACCTGACCATTCAGAAGCGCAACGTTGAGGCCATGAAGAAGTTCAAGGATGCGGGTGACACCGTGAGCCGTCTGAGCCAGGAGGATGTGGATGAATGGCGCCGCAGAGCCATCCCGATCTGGTATAAGTGGGCGAACAAAGACGAAGATGCCCGTGCCATCTTCGACATGCAGATCGAGTATATGATGAACGATACCGTCGGCTATATCGATGAGTCTGATCTTGAAGGTGTGCCGGGCCGGTAACGCCTTGTCAAATCAATAAAAAAAGAAACAAGGGGAAGGGCAGGGACAGCTTCGGAAGGGGGGGTCCCACCTTCCCCGTTTTGTGGCTGAGGAAGCAACAACATGTCTGATCTTGAAGGTTTCGGATTCGTAATGCCGCACTGGTTCTACTGGGGCTGGCTTGCGGTCATGCCGCTGATCATGATGGCCTGGGACAGGTGGAGTAGTGGTCACGGAGGCGGGAGTGCCGAGCCGGAATTGACACCGGGGGAATTACAGGCGGAAGAGGATGATCCTCTTATCTATCTCCAGTTCGAAGGGAACTGGTTTACCAAGGTAGTGGACTGGATGTGCGACAAATCCGGTCTGTTTGTGTCGTTTTGGACAATCAATGCCGTTGTGTTCTATTTCTTTGGGGTGGTCATGCGCTATATCTTTAACATGCCCACCATCTGGGTCCATGAAGCCAGCTTCCTGCTGCTGGGTATGCAGTATATGCTGGCGGGCGCATTTGCCATGCTTCATGGCGCCCACGTGCGTGTGGATGTGATGTACAACATGCTGCCGCCGAGGGGAAGAATTGGCCTGGACATCTTTACTTCCATGTTCTTCTTCATTTTTGCCCTGATTCTGCTGGTTACCTCCTGGACCTTCTTCCAGGATTCCTACGCCATGAATGAGACCACGGTTGAGACCTGGGGCATCCAGCATTGGCCGGCCAAAGGCATGATGGTTCTGGGTTCAATACTTCTTTTACTCGCAGGCACATCCAAGCTGATCAAGGATATTGTCCTGTTTGTCCGTCTTGGCCGGGAGCGCACCGCATGACTACAAATACAACAACTGCGCCGGGTAGTAACCTTGTCGGGAAGCTGAGTACCTGGCTGATGATTATCGCCACAGTGGCACTGGCGTTTGTCATCTGTGTCGAAATGATCAACATTCTTTTCTACGATCCGTGGAGCGATGAGCAATTCCTGTTCAAGCTCTCCGGTAGCCTTTCTGACGTCAAGATCGGGCCTTTGACCTATCTGATGTTCGGTTCCCTTGCCGTGGCCCTGATGATGGGGCTGCCGCTGGCTTTCGTGACCGGTGGTCTAGGGGTGATGTTCATCTACCTGGTGGGCGACGCACTGATGCTGAACCTCGTGCCGGGGCGCATCTTCCCGATGATGACCAACTCTGATCTGGCGGCGATACCGCTGTTTATCTTCATGGCTTCGATGCTTGAACGCGCCGGCCTGATTGAGGAAATGTTCAGTGTGGTCTACAAGTGGATGGGTGGCCTGAGCGGCGGTCTGGCGACAGCAACCATCCTGGCCTCCACCCTCCTTGCAGCCATGGTGGGTGTCATTGGAGCCGCAGTTGTCACGATGGGTATCATCGCTCTGCCGGCGATGCTCAAGCGCGGTTACGATCAGAAGATCGCTCTGGGCTCGATCATGGCTGGCGGTACTCTGGGCATACTGATTCCTCCTTCAATCCTGGCAATTCTGTACGCGGTTGTCGCACAGCAATCGGTCGGTGAGTTGTATCTCGGCTCCGTGATCCCGGGCCTGATGCTGTCTTCCATGTATATTGCCTATGTGCTGATCCGCAGCTGGATTAATCCGAAGCTGGGGCCGCCTGTACCGGTGGAAGAGCGGATTTCCCTGAAGGAAAAGCTGCTGCTCACGAAAAACCTGATTGCTCCACTGATTCTGGTATTTCTGGTGCTGGGCCTGCTGTTCGGCGGCATCGCAACGCCCGTGGAAGCGGCCGGTATCGGCTCCTTTGGCGCCATCGTGGTGGCCATGATGCACGGCAGGTTCTCCATTGCCGGACTGCGGGAAGCATCCGTAACCACTACCAAGGCATCCGCAATGGTGCTGTGGATCATGTTCGGTGCCTCGGTCTTTGTTGGCTTCTACATCCTTCAGGGTGGGCAGCAATTTGTCACGGACGCCATCCTGGGTACTGGCATGTCGCCATACGGCATTCTGTTCCTGCTGATGTTCCTGCTGGTGGTTCTGGGTATGTTCCTGGATTGGGTGGGTATTCTGCTGCTGGCAGTTCCTATCTTCATTCCTATTGTTAAAGCGCTGGAGTTCCCGGGGTTGCTGGGCTTCCCGCCTGTGGCAGGTGATGACGTTGTGCTCTGGTTTGGCGTGCTCTATCTGGTCAATATGCAGATGTCGTTCCTCAGTCCGCCATTCGGTTACGCATTGTTCTACCTCCGCGGCGTATGCCCGCCGGAAATATCCATGGCCACGATTTTCCAGTCGTCCCTGGTGTTCCTGGCGATTCAGGCGCTCGGGCTGTTCATGTGTATCCTGATTCCCGGCCTCGTAACCTGGCTGCCAGGGCTGGTCTACGGTTAATTAATTCAAGGAGTAATACGTTATGTTGACAATCAATCGGCTGGATCTGGCTGAAGCACGAATTCTCATTGAAGGCGCCGCGAACAAGGCCCAGGAAATCGGCGTGCCCATGTGCATTGCCATCGTGGATGAATCCGGCAACCTGGTGGCCTTCGAGCGCATGGACGGCGGCAAGATCACCAGTGTGACCATTGCCCAGGACAAGGCGTTCACGGCGGCGGCGGCGAAGAAAGCCACCCACGACTACAACAAGGTGAACGTGCCCGGCAGCCTGGCCTTTGGTATTCACACCGAAGTGGGCGGGCGCATCAGCTCAGTTGGCGGTGGCTTGCCGGTGATCGTTGACGGCGACGTGGTGGGGGGTATCGGAATCAGTTCCGGTACGCCCCAGCAGGACATGGATTGTGCCCAGGCCGGTCTTGACCACTTTGCAACAAAACGCGGTTGATGACTGTCACACTTGATGTAATCCAAACCCAGAGAGTGCTATGACTACCAAGCCGAAAGTTAGCAAAGCCGAGCTGGTGGAGCAGTTCCGGTCGTTTATCGACCCGGACTACGTCATCACCGATGACGAAACCATGAAGCCCTACGAATGCGACGGCATGTCCATGTATTGCGAGATGCCGTTGCTGGTGGTTCTGCCGGAGACCGTTGAACAGGTGCAGCGCGTGATGCGCATCTGCAACGAGAACGCAGTGCCGGTGGTGGCCCGTGGTGCCGGAACCGGGCTCAGTGCCGGTGCCATGCCCAATAAAGAGGGCGTGGTGCTGTCGCTGGCCAAGTTCAACCGCATCATCGGGATTGATCCACTGGGGCGAACGGCACGGCTTCAGCCTGGTGTTCGTAACCTGGCCATCAGTGAAGAGGCGGCCCAGTATGGTCTCTACTACGGCCCGGATCCCTCGTCCCAGATCGCCTGCACCATCGGCGGTAATGTGGCGGAGAATTCCGGTGGCGTGCACTGCCTCAAGTACGGGCTGACCGTTCACAATATTCTTAGCGTGGAGATGGTGACCGCCGAGGGTGATGTGGTCACCGTGGGCAGCGATGGCCTGGACAGCTGTGGCATGGATCTGCTGGCGCTGATGACCGGCTCTGAAGGTCTGCTGGGTGTGGTGACGGAAGTAAAAGTAAAACTGCTGCCGGAGCCGGAAGTGGCCCAGGTGGTCATGGCCGGTTTTGATGATGTGCAGAAGGGCGGCGATGCCGTGGGCGGCATTATTTCCCACGGGATCATTCCCGGCGGCCTGGAAATGATGGATAGCCACGCGATCGTCGCGGCCGACGACTTCGCCCAGGCGGGTTACCCGAGGGATGCCAAAGCCTTGCTGCTGTGCGAAGTAGACGGTACCGAAGAAGAGGTGCATGAGCACATCGCCCAGGCCGAGGACGTGTTCCGCAAGCTGGGGGCTACCTCCGTCCGTACTTCCCAGAGCGAGGAAGAGCGTGCGCTGTTGTGGAAAGGCCGTAAATCCGCGTTCCCGGCAGTCGGCCGGATTTCGCCGGATTACTACTGCATGGACGGTACCATTCCCCGCCGTGAGATCGCCTACGTTCTGACGGAAATGGAGAAGATGTCCGAGGAGTTCGGTCTGCGCGTGGCCAACGTGTTCCACGCCGGCGACGGCAACCTGCACCCGTTGATCCTGTTTGACGCCAACGTGCCCGGCGAGTTTGAGCGCACCGAGGCGTTTGGCTCCCGCATCCTGGAAATGTGTGTGGAAGTGGGTGGCTGCATCACCGGTGAGCATGGCGTTGGCGTGGAAAAAATCCGCCAGATGGCCGTGCAGTTCAACGATGAGGAGCTGCAGCAGTTCCACGATGTGAAAGCGGCCTTCGACCCCGCCGGTATTCTCAACCCGGGCAAGGGCGTGCCGGCACTGCGATTCTGCCAGGAATACCGCTCCCTTGAGCATAAACAACACACGCACGACCATACGGAAGCCGCCCATGGCTGATATTTCCCAACAACTGAAGGAGCAGGTGCTCCAGGCCCGGGACAGCGGGCACAAACTCAATATTGTCGGCGGTGGAACCAAGGCCTTTATGGGCCGGGAAGCCGACCCGGATGCCGGAACCCTCAACGTGGGCGAACATTCCGGCATCGTGGATTACCATCCGGTCGAACTGGTATTGACCGTTCGTGCCGGTACGCCTTTGAGCGAGATCGAGGCCACCCTGGCCGAACAGGGCCAGTGCCTGCATTTCGAACCGCCCAGATTCGGTGCTGCCTCCAGCATCGGCGGCACCCTGGCCTGCAATCTTTCCGGCCCGGGCCGTCCGTGGGCGGGTTCGGTACGGGACCAGGTCCTGGGTATCCGGCTGCTGAACGGCAAGGGTGAGCACCTTCGCTTTGGTGGTCAGGTCATGAAGAACGTGGCCGGCTATGACGTATCACGGCTTCAGGCCGGCGCCCTCGGCACGCTTGGCGTGATTACCGAAATCAGCATGAAAGTGATGCCCAGACCTGCTGCGTCCCTGACCCTGATTCAGGAAATGGGCATGGACGAGGTGATTCACTACATGAACAGCCGCGCCGCCGAGCCCAAGCCGATCACGGCTGCCTGCTGGGTGGACGGCAAGGTCTATCTGCGCCTGTCCGGCGCAAAATCCGGTGTCGAGGCCACGGCCGAAAAATGGTCCGGCGAGGTGATGGAGCAGGGCGATCAGTTCTGGCAGCGGGTGCAGGACATGCAGCACGAGTTCTTCGCCGGTAATGACGTGCCGCTGTGGCGTTTCTCCGTTGGCTCAACCGCGGCCACGCCGGAGCTGGAAGGTAACTGGTTCATCGACTGGGCCGGTTCCCAACGCTGGTTCCGGGGTGCCGGTGAACTGAAAGAGCTGGAACCGGTGGCGCGCGCTGCGGGCGGCCAGGTCAGCCTGTTTCGGGGTGGCGATCGCTCCGGCGAAGTGATGCACCATCAGCCGGAGGCCCTGAAAGGTATTCAGCGCCGAATCAAGAATGCGTTTGATCCGGATAACATCTTCAATCCCGGACGCTTATACAGCTGGTTGTAACTATGCAAACGAATCTGGTTCAACAATTTGCCAACACCGCAGAAGGCCAGGAAGCCGAGTCGATACTGCGGGCCTGTGTGCACTGTGGCTTCTGTACCGCAACCTGCCCGACCTACCAGGAGCTGAACGACGAACGTGATGGTCCCCGGGGCCGGATCTACCTGATGAAAATGTTCCTGGAAGGTGCGGAAGTTACGGACAAAACCCGGGAACACCTGGACCGCTGCCTCACCTGTCGCAGCTGTGAGACCACCTGCCCCTCTGGCGTAAAGTATGGCCGCCTGGTGGATATCAGCCGTGGCCTGATGGAGAAGGAGCTGCCCCGCGATCCGAAAGACAAATGGCTGCGCTGGGCCATGGCCCGGGTCATTCCCAACCGCCAGTTGTTCGGCATTCTGCTGCGTCTCGGGCAGGTGTTCCGCCCGGTGCTGCCGGAGAAGCTGCGCACCAAGGTACCGCCCAGAAAGCAGGCGAATCCGTGGCCGGCGGCCAGCCACAGCCGGATCGTGCTGGCACTGGCCGGCTGCGTGCAGCCCTCCGCTACACCCAACACCAACGCCGCTGCTGCGCGGGTATTGGACCGGCTTGGTATCACCATGGTTGAGGCACCGGAAGCCGGCTGTTGTGGCGCCGTGAACTATCATCTTTCCGAGCACGAGAAGGGCCTGGAAAGAATGCGCCAGAACATTGATGCCTGGTGGCCCGCCATCGAAGCAGGCGCAGAAGCGATCATCATGACCGCCTCCGGCTGTGGCGCCATGGTTCAGGATTACGGCCATCTTCTGAAAGATGACCCGGTGTATGCCGCCAGGGCGCAGAAGGTCAGTGAACTGTGCATCGATCTCGGCGCCTTCCTGCTGAAACAGGATCTGGAGAAGCTCAAGGTGCGCCAGAATCCCGGAAAGGTGGCGTTCCACTGCCCCTGCACCCTGCAGCACGCCATGAAACAGAGTGGAGTGGTCGAACAGGTGCTGACCCGGGCCGGCGTAAATCTCGCTGCCACCAAAGACAAGCACCTGTGCTGCGGCTCTGCCGGAACCTACTCGGTTACGCAACCGGAGATGAGCCAGAAACTGCTGGGCAACAAGCTCAAGGCGCTGACCATCGATAACCCCGACCGCATCGTTACCGCCAACATCGGTTGCCAGATGCACCTGGAGACCAGGTCGCCGGTTCCCGTGCAACACTGGATTGAGCTTCTGGATCAGTAAAACCTGAAATCGGGGTCAGATGAAAAAGGGGTCAGATGAAATTTTCATCTGACCCCTTTTTCATCTGACCCCATGTTCACGGTTTTTTTCGTTATACTGCCGCGGCAATTTACCGAACCACAGGGAGTGGAACCGTATGCCAAGGATAATGGCGAGTCTTGTTGTGTCTGTTGTATTCGCCGCTGTTGCCCACGCCGAAGTCTATACCTGGATAGACAGCCAGGGCGTGGCGCATTTCTCGGATTACCCGCCAGGGGAAATTCCCCACAAACGGATTCAGGTGCGGGCGCCTGCTACTGTGCCGATGTCTGAAAATCTCAGGCAAGAGGAGCGTATTTCCGGGATTCGAGAAGAGGTGAGCGGTCTGCTGTCCCCCTCTGGTCGCCCCGGTAAACCCGATACCAATGCCCGGGAAAGAGCCAGCGCCAGGCTGGAAAAAACCTGTGGCAAGTACCGGCGTAAGCTGGACCAGATTCAGTCCAGGTTACGGGCCGGCTACAGCAACGACAGGGGGAACAGCCTAAGGCGTCAGCGCCGGACATTAAGTCAGAAACTCAGCCGGGAATGCATCCTGCGTTAATTCACTCGCCTGCTAAGCTCGCTTGAAGCTGGCCAGCGCCACGGCGGCGGTGACGAACAGGCCGCCAAACACCCGGTTCATCTGCTGCTGGCGCCGTGCCGAGGTCATGAAGCGGAACAGCTGGCTGGCCAGCAGGGCATAGCCGAGCATGACCAGGCAATCCACCAGTATCAGAGTGGTTCCCATGGTGATCAGTTGGGGTCCGTGGGGCGCACCGGCCACCAGGAACTGGGGAAACAGGGCAACCAGAAAGACCGTTGCCTTGGGGTTGGTAAGGTTTACAAATGTCGCGTTCCAGAACCTCTTGTGTCCGCTCACCGGCTGGCGGTCATCGTCCATGGATTCCATCACTGGCTCGCGCCATTTGGAAATGCCCAGCCAGACCAGGTAAGCAACACCCAGCCACTTGATCACGGATAGAGCAATGTTCGAGGAGGCAATAATGGCACCCAGCCCGGCACCCACCAACAGAATCTGGATACCGAACCCCAACTGCAGTCCCATGATTGCGGGCAGTGAGCGGCGAACACCGTAGCGCATGCCATTGCTCATGGTATTGATGGCCCCGGCGCCCGGGGAAACGCTGATCAGTACGGCTGCAATCAGGAAAGTGAGCCAGGCTGTGAGTGACATAACTTAAGCTCCTGAAAACGCTAAGAGATACACTGTATAACCCACGAAGGCAAGCAGCAGACCAGAACCCTCGAACCGGTTGATACGACCCGGCCCACGGAAACCATACCCCATGGCAAACAGGGCGAGGGTGAGTGTGGCCATTACCGGGAAATCCCGGGAAAGAACTTCCGGCGCTACCGACATCGGCGCAATCAGTCCGGCAATACCCACAACCGCGAGTGTGTTGAACAGATTGGAACCCAGAATGTTACCCAAGGCGAGATCATGCTCACCCTTGCGAGCGGCAATTATGGATGAGGCCAGTTCAGGCAGTGATGTGCCAACGGCCACAATGGTCAGACCGATGACCAGATCACTGATGCCAAACGTGGTCGCCAGATCCACGGCTCCCCATACCAGGATTCGGGAGCTGACAATCAGAAGCAGCAGACCGATAACCAGCCACAGTATTGCCCTCCGCAAGGGAATGGCGTGGGCTTTGAGCTCATCTGTCATCTCATTGGCCATGGTGTCTCCGGGTTGTTTGATTCCCTGGTAGATACTCCAGCCAAGCAGCGCCACGAACACCACGATCAGGCCAACGGCGTCCTGGCGGGAGAGCTCGCCGTCCCAAAGCTGCCAGCCGGCAAAGGCTGTCACCAGAATCAGAATAGGCAGCTCTTTCCGCAGAACCTGCGAATGCACCGCAATCGGCGCCAGCAATGCCGTGATACCGAGAATCAATGCAATGTTCGTGATGTTCGAGCCATAGGCATTGCCCAGCGCCAGCCCCGGATTGCCCTGGGAAGCCGCCAGAGCGGACACCGCCATCTCTGGTGCGGAAGTGCCAAAGCCGACCACAACCATACCAATCAGCAGGGGCGGCATCCCGAAATGGCGGGCCGTGGTGGCTGAGCCCTCCACGAATTTGTCCGCACTCCACACCAGCAGAACCAGGCCCGCAAGGATTGCCCCAATGGCCATCAGCATTTCAAGAACTCCTTTTAGTCAATTACCGTCTCGGCGGCACAAGAATCTATGGTGCCACAGGTTCCGGCAATAGGTATAAATGCCCTGGTGGCGTGCGTGATATTCCGGATGTCGCCCGCGCGGAAGTAGTACCGGAATCTGCTAAACTGGGTATGGAAAAACAAATCCATGAAAACGCCAAAGGAGGCACAACTGTCATGGCCAAGAAACGGGCAAAGCCCACACAGGAAAGCGCTATCAGGCGCGACCTGAAAACCCCGAAATACCAGATGCGAGTGGTTGAAGGCAAAACGAAATACAAGCGCCGGCGGGGCAAGGCCGTTCGAGCCGAGGATTTCCGCAAGGCCGCCTGATGGGTGGTTTTACGGAAATCCTTGGTGAGAATTTCCCGGGCGGTGCCCTGGAGTGAGCCAACAAGCTTGGAAGAAGTACATTGAAGGATCTTGAACAGCACAAGAAGATCGCCGTTTTAATCGACGCCGACAACGCCCAGTTGTCAAAGCTGCCCCTGATCATCGAAGAGCTGTCCTCCCACGGGCATGTGGTTGTTAAGCGCGCTTACGGTGACTGGTCTGTGGACAGTCTCAAAAACTGGAAGACGGTCCTCAATGAACTGGCTATCCAGCCGATCCAGCAGTTCGCCTACACCAAGGGCAAGAACGCGACCGATGCATCCATGATTATCGACGCTATGGACCTGCTTTACTCTTCCAAGTTCGATGCCTTTGCCCTTGTCTCCAGCGACAGTGATTTCACCAAACTGGCTTCCCGTCTGAGGGAGTCTGAGATCTACGTATTTGGATTCGGCGAGAAAAAGACTCCGGTTTCATTCCGCAGTGCCTGCGACGATTTCCTGTTCACGGAAAACCTTGAGTACCCCGATGAGGCGGCTCCGGGCGAACCGGCAAAAACCGAAACCGAACCCCGGAAAAAGAAACACGAAAAGCTTCCCGAGGAAGTCGCACTGCTCAAACGCGCGTGGGAACAGACCCAGGACGACCAGGGATGGGCGACTTTCTCTGCGGCCGGCTCCTTCCTCAAGCGCACCCGCCCGGACTTCGACCCAAGGACCTACGGTGTAAAGAAGTTCTCTGATTTGCTGGTAGCCAGATCGGAATATTTCACGGTCAAGAAGGGCGCCAACGGGCAGGGGTATCGGGCGTACAAGCCGATAGAACAGAAGTAAGCAGATATCAGAGGCGCCAGAGCCTGCGCCAGGCGGGCTTTGCGCATGGACTTTCGGGCATAGTAATCTAAACTCATGCCGGGGATTCAAAGGAGTGAATGGTGTCCCTCAGAGCCTGCGGCTCTTAAGGATTCATCCGGGGGTATGACCTGAGTCAACCATCCGGCTTTCGCATCAATGTTATGTTGATTGCACATCCAACATAAAAGGAGAGGGGACCATGGCCAAAGGGACTCCGAGCATTGTGGTTGCTTGTGACGGTTCGGATCATTCGTTACACGCAGCAAAAATGGCAGCCGAACTGGCTAAATCTACCGGCCAACCGCTCAAATTGTTAGCTGTGTTTCCGGGCACAAAGGTGGAGAGACTGGTTGTCAGCGGCGTATGGCCGAGTGATATTGAGGAAGAGGCAAAAAGTTACGGGCGCAAAATATTTGATGCCGCGAGACAGGCCGTGAGCGGGACGGCCGATCCCGCTGAAGAGGTCCTTCTCAAAGGTGATCCTGCCAAGGAAATTATTGAATACCTGGAAAACAATCCGGGCGCTCACCTGTTTATGGGCAGGCGCGGCCATTCACTGGTGCGCAGTCTTACTCTGGGTAGTATCAGCGAAAAGGTTGTCAGGCATGCCACCGGGCCGGTGACGGTTGTAAGCGAATAACGTCGGCCCTGTTGCCAGAAAAACCGCGATCAGGGTTCGGTTTTTCTGGCAACCAGGCCCATCAGTTAAAAAAGCGAAGAAGAGAAAACAAGTCGGCGACCCATGTCCGGCGTTGCATGCGGCGGGTGGTTTTGCAGGGTTGTGTCTTTATTGTCGATCACCAACACGTCCGATGTTGCCAGCTTGCCCTTCGCAGTGCAGCTTTCCCAGCGGGACCTGAAGATCTTGATGCCCACCTCGCCAAGTATGATGCTGGCCAGAGGGGAAAATGTTCATTTTTTCGAGACTTCATCCTGAAGCAATGAGTACTGCCGGGAAACGTCGACCTGAAGGCGGTGCAGGTCTGTCGTTATGGCGGTAGATTGACAGCTTGGAAGAAAAATTCGGATTTCAGCCCTTGCGCCACTTCGTAAGGCGTTTGTCGCATTCTTCGTCTGGCAAGCGTGCGCCGGAGTAGAGCATCGAAGCTAGAGCACTCGCGAGCTTAGCTGGCGACAGTACCCGGTGAAACTCCAATTCATCCAGAATCCAGAGTACACCTCGGACATCCAACTCCGCTTGGTGGCCAGATTTTCGCAGGTCACCATCATTCGTTAGCAGGGTCCACCCTCTCTCCCTGGCCACGAAATAGCAGGACACATCCGCCAGCGATGAATTGTTCAGAGACTGCTTGAGGTCGAATAGCTGCAGCGTCTCGCTACGACTGAGCGCCTCAATGGTCAGCCCAAGATCCGTTAATTGCTGTCCCGGAGGCTTGCGCAGCTCCCGCCAGACAAACTCTGTGGTGACAAACTGATGGGGTAGCTCGAATACCGTCTCCAAAAGGTTGCAGCGGTGAAGATCTATCCAGATATTCGTGTCAGAGACGAGAATTTTCGTGGGCATCGGCGCCCTCACCTGCTTGTCCGTTTGCCATCACATCCTCGATCTCTCCCAGACCGACGCCAAGTAACTCAGCCGCTCTGGACGGGGTTACTAGCCCCTCCGCCAATGCCCTGTATACGATCTGACGCAAGCGATAGGAGTTCTCCGGGTCCAGAGGTTCCGGTTCATCCTTCCGGTAGCCCTTGGACGACCAGAAACGAAAAGTACTTTGGTAGAAGCCCTGCTGAACAATGTCCAGATCATAGAGTCGCCGCAGGAGCGCCTGGATAGAGATTCCCCATTCCTCTTTGGCCAGCAAAAACTCCTTGAACAGCACCCGTCGGCGGCTGGTGCCGAAAGTTGCTCTCACCTGGCTGGCGGGAAAAAGGAATGCGCCTGCAAAGCGGTGGCACCAGTTTTCTTCATCACGAGTGCCATGAACCGCTTCTGGTATGTCCATCACAAGGTGGCCCAGTTCGTGGGCCAGATTGAATCGCTGCCGTTCTCCGGGGCGTTCGATATTGCTTACGATCACAGCATCAGCACCATCGTTAACCACAGCACAAAGCCCATCAAATTTTTCATGAGCTTTCAGGCCAACCACCTTGATGCCATTCTCTTCCAGGGTTTCAGTTAGGTTTGCAATGGGGTTGGTGCCAAGATGCCATCCTTTCCGAAGGTCTTCTGCGGCCTTTTCAATATCGTCGACATTAGACACCGAAAAGCACTCCCGCCATTGGGCGAACCCATCGGCAGCGTGCTCGGTTTCAAACAGATCCTCCGCAGCCAGATACCGTTCCAGGTGTTCCCGAACTTGCTCTTTCACCGCTTCCTGCTGCTTTTTGCCGAATGCAGAGTGCTTCCGAAAGTCTACCTCGCCAAGCTTGACGGAATCGGAACGAAAGAAATACTCAGGGTTTACCTCCAGCACGTCCGCGAGCTGTATTAAACGGGTGGAATTGGGCGCATCTTTGCCCTGTTCATATTTCGACAGAGCCTGCTTGGAAATATCTCCCAACTGGTCCGCAACCTGCTGTAGTGACATGTTTTTCAGGACTCGTGCACGACGCAACCGATCATGCAACATGGCTCTATTCCTTTAGGGTGACAACTGCTGGTTGACAATTTTAGGTTAAAGTTAATGGATGTCAACCTTATATGTGGATTTATCACAGCACGACACAAGATGTAGTGTTTTTTTGCACAGAACGGGATTTCTTCTCAAAGCTGGAAGTCTGGAAGGGCTTTATTGAGGAAGGGGTCCCGGCTTGGGTGGCTCATACCGGGAGAACGTCATTCAATCCGTAATATCGAATTTGAGTAATCCAAGCTCAGCTATATCCATATCGCCTTTTGACGGTGAGTAGTAGGCCTGAAAAAAACGAAATTCTGCGCGCCCTTCGGCATGGCACTTTCTTTCAGGCAGTTGTGTTCGGATTAAAGAAGGTGTGAGGATTCCAGGCTGTCCATGGTTAAGGTTCGCCCCGCTGGCATTACGGAAGCCTATTGGACGGGGCTGGAACTGCCGGTTGAGCGATAAAGCCACCGGCACAGTAGATCAGCTTTAAGTCCGACAGGCTGCTGGAAACAACAAAGCCCGCACAAGGCGGGCTTTGTCTGAATTCTTAATGGTGCCCGGAGGCGGAATCGAACCACCGACACGGGGATTTTCAATCCCCTGCTCTACCAACTGAGCTATCCGGGCATGTTGCGCTACTGCAGTGCAACGGGGCGCTATTAAACCGGTTTCGATGTTTTGAGTCAAGGCTGGGCCGGAAAAATTTCTGAATCTTTTCAGGGTCGCTCAGGCTTTGATCAATCCGGCTTTACTGCTCTGGCGGTACGTAGCCTTCGGCCTTGTCAAAAGGCTCGTTGTTGAAAAAGTGCTGCATCTGCGCCTGCAGGTATTTGCGGGTGTTCTGGTCCATCAGGCTCAGGTGTTTTTCGTTGATCAGCATGGTCTGCTGGGCCTGCCATTCTTCCCAGGCCTGCTTCGATACGTTTTCGAAAATGTCCTGGCCCCTGGCGCCGGGCATCGGGGGGAAATCCAGGCCTTCCAGTTCTTTCTGGTATTTGCGGCAGAACACGGTACGGCTCATGGTGGCTCCTGTTGGCAAATGTTACTGGCGGTGATGATAACAGATCGTTGCGGCTGAAGACGCAAGCGGACCGGCTCAAAGCAGGGTGGCTTGCTCCGGTTTAGTGAGCAGCGAACGAATCGGCGCCGGTAGCCCGAGATTCAGGGCTTCATGTCGGTGCAGCCATTTCAGGTGGTCGCGATCTGCAATGGCCTTGGCACCGCTGGTCACGTTCAGGCGGGCGGGCTGAATGTGCAGGTGATAATGGGAGAAGGTGTGCCGGAAGCCGCTGATCAGCTCCGGCTCTCCGCAATCCAGCCCGAGGTTCTGTTCACAGGCTTCCTGGAGTTCGTCTGCCCCGTAGGCCGGGTCCAGTTCCGGCAGGCTCCAGAGGCCACCCCAGACGCCGCTGGGTGGGCGACGCTCCAGCAGGATGCGGCCCTCGCTGTCTTGAAGGATCATCATCCAGGTAGTCTTTTCCGGTTTGGCTTTCCTGGGCTTTGAGCCCGGATAGAGTGATGTTTCGCGCCGGGCATAGGCCTGGCAGCCGTGTTGCAATGGGCAGCTGTCACAGGCCGGGCGGCTACGGGTACACACCATGGCGCCCAGATCCATAATGCCCTGGGTATAATTCCGCACCCGTTGTTCTGGCGTGTGTTCCTCGGCCCGTTGCCAGAGCTGGTTGAGCACGGCGGTCTGGCCGGGCCAGCCGGGGATGGCGTGGTAGCGGGCCAGTACCCGTTTCACGTTGCCGTCCAGTATGGCGGCGCGAATGCCGAAGGCCTGGGCCAGTATGGCCGCTGCGGTCGAGCGGCCGATTCCGGTGAGGGACTCGAGCTCTTCCTGGGTTTGTGGAAACTCACCACCGAAGTCGCGAACGACCGTTTGCGCGGCTTTCTGCAGGTTGCGGGCCCGGGCGTAATAGCCAAGGCCGGACCAGTGGCTGAGCACGTCATCTACGGGTGCTTCGGCCAACGCCTGGACATCCGGGAAGCGTTCCATGAACGCTTCAAAGTAGGGGATAACGGTGGTTACCTGGGTTTGCTGCAGCATGATTTCCGAGACCCACACCCGGTAGGCGTTCCGGTTATGGTGCCACGGCAGGTCATGCCGGCCGTGGCTGTCGTACCATTGCAGCAGTTTTTGGGCGAATCGGTCGGGCATCAGTTGAACAGGCCCTTGAGTTTGTCGCCAAGTTTATCCTGCAGCTTCTCTTTCACCTTTCCCTCGGCTTTTGTCCTGGTCTCGTCAATTTTCTCCTTAACTTTGGCCCTGGCGGCATTTTCAGCGATGGTTTTCAGGGTATCCCGGAAACGTGATCCGTCAAAGGAGCAGAGGCCGGCGGGATCTTCGGCAAAGTTGCCCCGGCATTCCACCGGAATAACCACGTTCTCCACATACTCGGTAACCCGGCAGGCGTTATCCCGATGAATCTCACCCACGATTCGAAGCCCCGCCTCGTAATCCAGCTGGCTCTGTTCCATGTCTATGGTTCCTTTGCCCTCAAGGCGCATGCCGGCCAGTGAGGCCACCAGATCGGTGTTGTTCAGGGTGTTGCCGTTGATGTTCAGGGTCCCGCGCATGTCGTTAAACGGGGTGCTGGTGCCCCAGTCGGTGGTGGTCAGCTGATCCTGGTTAACCAGAGCAATTCCCTGGCAGGCCATGCGGGTCAGGTTCATTCGGCGGAACTGGCCCTCCGCCAGGTTGAAGCTGACCTGGCCATCGGCGTTGCTGCGTAGTGCCGAGATGCGGTTACCGGTGGTGGTGACGTTCACTTTGAGGTTGGCGCCACCGCCGAGCATGTCCACGTCGGCAAGGTCGGTGAGCAGGGGCAGGGTCTGCACATTGGTAACGTCTGAGCCAATGGTCCATTTCGGGTTGTCGCTCCGGGCGTCGATGGTTACGTTGGCGCTAAAGCGGCCCTCATAGAGCTTGCCGCTGAACTCATCCACTTTTAACAGGCCATTTTTCGCTGTGGTACTGGCTTTGATTTCTTTGATGGTCAGGTTGCTGACAATCAGTTGGCCGAGTCCCAGATCAATGTCCAGCAGCAGGCCGCGGATGGTTTCCAGTGGCAACAGATCGCCTTCCGGGCCGGTTGTCGCCTTTTCGGGGGTGGCGGCCTGCTTTGTATCGCCTTCTGCTTGAGGGGGGAGGTAGCGGTCTGCATTCAGCTGGTCGCCCTGAAGGTTGAAGACGATGCCAGTGTCAGCGAGGTTGTAGCTGCCGGAGCCATTGAAGGTGGTGTCATCCAGTTTGATGGTCAGGTCGGACAGCTCCACCTTGCCGGCCGGGCCGCTGATGCTGGTGGAGAAGGCGAGGGCTTCAAGAACGTCTTTGTCACGGGTTTCAACGGCTGGCTGGCCGAGGTTGCTTAGCAGCTTCCTGAGGGAGAAATCTGCGATGGATACCTTGCCGCTCAGGGTCGGTTTGTCACCGAACCCGTTCACGGTGAGTTCCGTGCTGAGGGACAGGTTGGCAAGGCTGGCGGTAAAGTCGCTCAGGGTTGCGGTTTCGTTTTCCAGGTTTGCCTTGGCAGAGCCACCAAGTTCAGCGGTGACCTCTTTGCTGCCGAACGGTTCGCCGGTCATATCGAACACGGCTTTCAGGCCGGATACGGCGAACTCGTTGAGTGCTTCGTTGGCGGCAAGACGGGCACTGATGTTGCCATCCACCTCAAGGGTCGGCTGGGTGGTGGCAACCCGGAATCCGATCTCCAGCGGGAACTCGGAACCCAGGGTGATGTTGCTGGCGTTAACGGTAAAGTTTTCCAGGGTGACCGACTGGCCGGTGCTCTTGTCGGTGTAGTGCACCTGGGCATTGCTGATCTGAACATTCTCCACGTTGAAGTTCAGGGGCTCGCCGCCGGCACCCTGATCTTCCTGTGCCTGCTCCTCCTGGGTCCCGGCTGTTTCCGCGGCTGCCTCTCCGGCGGACTTCCCGGGCATGATGCGGGTCCAGTTGCCGTTGCCCTGTTCGTCTACTTCGAGGCGCGCGTCCAGCCCGTCCAGCACAAAGGTATTCACCCGGGGCGACATGGCAATGAGTGACCAGAAGTCGATTTGGGCAACCAGCTTTTCCAGAGCAACGAAACGATCACCTTCCAGGGTGGCCTCTACGGAATTCAGTTCAAACCCCAGCGGGATGAAAGACCAGCCAATGTCGCCTTTGAGAATCAGGTCGAGGTTGGTCTGCTTCTCAACGGCCTGTTCAATCTGCGGTTTGTAGTCGTTGGGGTCGATCACGGCCATGGCGATGGCAACGGCAGCCACGGCGAGAATGACCAGAGCAACGAGGGTGATCAGCACATAACGGACGGCTTTCATGATTCAGGCTTCCTTCCTAATGTTGGGAGCTTGCAGTATTCGCGGAGAATACCGACGCCAATGACCCAAAGGATAACGCAGGGTTAACAAATTAACAGCGCAGGAGTATGACAATGCCGTAGTGTTGGGCCAAAATACACGTCCTTGATTTTCCGACTACATTGATACCTATAAACACAAGAAGGAGTTGGTTGTGGCTATTACTGTTTCGATTGAGCTGAACCGGGAGCTTGAAATACCGGGTAGTTATGATGAAGTGTTTGACCTGCTGGCGGATGTGCCACGTTCCGCCAGCCATTTTCCCAAGGTCCACAAGCTGACTGACCTTGGCGACAACGCCTACCGGTGGGAAATGGAAAAGGTGGGCGTGGACAAGCACGCGATCCAATCCGTGTATGCCTGCAAATATTACTCAGACAAAGACGCCGGCAAGATTACCTGGGACCCCGTTAAAGGTGAGGGCAACGGGGTGGTGAGCGGCTCCTGGACCATTAAGTCCAGGGGTGACAAGGCCACGGCAGTGAAATTCCAGACCAGCGCTGAGCTTACTTTGCCACTGCCCAGCCTGCTGAAACTGGCGATCAGCCCGGTGATCAAGCACGAGTTCAACAGCCTCGTGGATACCTACATGAATAACCTCAAGAAGGCGTTTTAACCGCGCTTTGCTATCGGAGCGATTAAACCGGTTGTGGGACTCAGGCGGACATAAAAGGTATAATCGCCGGATAGATTTTTTCCGGCGCTATGCCGCTCAATTGTCACGGAGTCCCCATGGCCGAACGTAAGGCTCGGGTAGAACGAAATACCCTTGAAACCCAGATCACCGTTGAGATCGATCTCGACGGCACCGGCAAATCCAGTTTCGACACCGGCGTGCCCTTCCTGGAGCACATGATGGACCAGATTGCCCGTCACGGCCTGGTGGATCTGAACATCGTTTCGAAGGGCGACCTGCACATTGATGACCATCACACGGTGGAGGACATCGGTATCACCCTGGGCCAGGCCTTTAAGCAGGCGGTGGGTGACAAAAAAGGCATTCGCCGTTATGGCCACGCCTATGTGCCGCTGGACGAAGCCCTTTCCCGTGTTGTGATTGACCTGTCCGGCCGTCCCGGCCTGATGATGGACGTGCCCTATACCCGGGGTGCCGTTGGTGGCTTCGATGTGGACCTGTTCGAGGAGTTCTTTCACGGTTTCGTGAACCATTCCATGGTGACCCTGCACATTGACAATCTGAAGGGCAAGAACACCCATCACCAGATTGAAACCGTGTTCAAGGCCTTTGGCCGCGCCCTGCGCATGGCTATTGAAATGGACGAGCGCATGGCGGGTATTACTCCGTCCACCAAAGGCTCGCTGTAAAAGGCTCGTCGCAAGAAGACTCGCTGTAACCGGTCACTTTTCACCGGTCAATCAAGGACACCGCAACAACCATGAAAACCGTTGCCATAATCGACTACGGCATGGGCAACCTTCACTCTGCCAAAAAAGCGGTAGAGCACGTCGCCCCGGACACCACCGTACTGGTCACCGACAACGCTGGCAAAATCCGCGAAGCCGACCATGTGATCCTTCCCGGCGTCGGCGCCATCCGCGACTGCATGGCCGAAATCCGCCGCCTGGGCGTCGACACCCTGGTTCGTGAAGTGTCCCAGGACCGACCATTCCTGGGCATCTGCGTTGGCATGCAGGCCCTGATGTCCCGCAGTGAAGAGAACGGCGGCGTTGACTGCATCGGCCTGTTTCCTTCGCAAGTACGCTATTTCGGTGACCACCTCACGGAAAACGGCGAGCGCCTGAAAGTGCCCCACATGGGCTGGAACCAGGTGCAGCAGACCATTGATCACCCCCTTTGGCATAACATTCCCGAGGGTGACCGTTTCTACTTCGTGCACAGCTTCTACGCAGAAGCCGAGGGCAATGCCGATATGGCCGGCCGCACGCATTACGGCGTAGACCTTGCAGCAGCGGTGGCCAGAGACAACATTTTTGCAGTGCAGTTCCACCCGGAGAAAAGTGCACGGGCGGGTTTGCAGTTGCTAGAGAATTTCACAAACTGGACTGGAAAGAGCTGACGGACCGGAATGTTTCAGCCCTTCGATGCGGGGAGCTACTGCCGGGACTGCCTGCAGCATGGATGCTGCAGGCAAGCTCACAGGGACGTATTCACAGCGTGTTCCGGCAGTAGCTCCCCGTAGCGGAGGGTGGGCGACTATCTCCGGTATCTGATCGGCCATCTCCGAGGAAGCTAGAAAATATGCTCATTATCCCCGCCATTGATCTGAAAGACGGCAAATGCGTGCGCCTGCGCCAGGGCCGGATGGACGACTCCACCGTATTCGGTGACGACCCGGTAGATATGGCCACCCGCTGGGTGGAAGCCGGCGCCCGCCGCCTGCACCTGGTGGACCTGAACGGTGCCTTCGCCGGCGAGCCGGTAAACGGCGAAATCGTTCAGACCATTGCCCGAAAATACCCGGATCTGCCGATCCAGATCGGCGGCGGCATCCGCTCCGCGGAAACCATCGAAGCCTACCTGAAGGCCGGCGTGCAGTGGGTCATCATCGGCACCAAGGCGGTGAAAGAGCCGGAATTCGTTACCGATATGTGCAAGCGCTTCCCTGGCCACATCATTGTTGGCCTGGACGCCAAAGACGGCCGCGTTGCGACCGACGGCTGGGCGGAAGTCTCCGAAGTGATGGCTACCGACCTGGCGAAGCGGTTCGCCAACGACGGCGTGGACGCCATTGTCTACACCGACATCAGCCGCGACGGCATGATGCAGGGCGTTAACGTGGAAGCCACTGCGGCACTGGCGGAAGAGGGCGGCATTCCCGTGATTGCTTCCGGCGGCGTCACCAACATGGACGACCTCAGGCGCCTGGCTACCGTGGCCGATAAGGGTATCCTCGGTGCCATTACCGGCCGTGCCATCTACGAAGGCACGCTGGATGTGGCTGAAGCCCAGGCCTTCTGTGACAGCCTGAAGGGGTAAGACGACATATGGCTCTGGCGAAACGTATTATTCCCTGTCTGGACGTCGACAAAGGCCGCGTTGTAAAAGGTGTTAACTTCGTGGATATCCGCGACGCCGGCGATCCGGTGGAAGTGGCCCGCCGCTACAACGAGCAGGGTGCCGACGAAATTACCTTTCTCGATATAACGGCCAGCCATGAAAGCCGTGATACCACCTACGAAACTGTCGAGCGGATGGCGGCGGAAGTGTTTATTCCGCTCACCGTGGGTGGCGGTGTGCGTACTGTGGACGATATTCGCAAGTTGCTGAATGCCGGCGCCGACAAGGTCTCGATCAACACCGCGGCGGTCTTCAACCCGGAATTTGTGCGTGAAGCAGCGGAGCGTTTTGGCAGCCAGTGCATCGTAGTGGCCATTGATGCCAAGCGGGTCAGTGAGGAAGGCGGGGAGCCTCGCTGGGAAATCTTCACCCACGGTGGCCGCAAGCCAACCGGCCTGGACGCCATAGAGTGGGCCCGCAAGATGGTCGAAATGGGCGCCGGGGAATTGCTGCTGACCAGTATGGACCGGGACGGCACCAAGATCGGTTTCGATCTGGGCCTGACCAAGGCAATTTCAGATGCTGTCATTGTGCCGGTGATCGCCTCCGGCGGTGTCGGGGAGCTGCGGCACCTGGCCGATGGCGTGACCCAGGGTGGTGCCGATGCGGTTCTGGCGGCTTCCATTTTTCACTTTGGCCAGCACACCATTCCCGAGGCCAAAGCTTTTATGAAGGCTCTGGGGATAGAAGTCCGCGATTGAACATGAAAGCCGGCGAATAAGGGGTCAGATGAAAGCTTTCATCTGACCCCTTTTTTACGTGCAAAAGCAGGTCGAATGGCCTGCTTCTCACCCTCTGCAAACATCTTCTGGTTGCTGTTGCGCATGGCCCAGAGGCCACTCACGGTAGCGATGGCAATGCCCTGGGCGTCCAGTTCCGGAAGGTGCTTTTCCAGATAGTCCACGGTGACTTTGTGTGGATGGCCGATGCCGATGGCGCTGCCGTTCTCCCGCGCACGCTGGATCAGCAGCTTGAACTGGCGGTCGACAAACTCCTCGGTTTGTTCGTGGTCGAGAAAGACATCCCGGTTCAGGGTGGGAATCCTGTAAGCGGCAGCCACATCACCGGCGACTGATGCAGCAATGGTGCGGCTGTCTACAAAATAGACCGGGTAGCGAAAGAGCTCCTTCATTACCCAGTCCATGGGCTGGAGCTGCTGGGTTAGCAGGCTACCCATGTGATTATTCACACCCTGTACGTGAGGAATGGAGCGGAGCGCGCGCCGGAGCGTCATTGCCATGCTCAGCTCGTCCATATCGGGCGTCAGCCCGCCGGGGCCAAGCCCGAAGCTTCGTGTGTTGGCCATCGGGGCGTGCAGCATGATTTCCTTGTTTTTCCGGTAGGCAAGCCGGGCAAGGGTATCGGTATGCCTGCGGTAGGGCAGGAAGGCGAGGGTCAGCGGCTGATCCAGGTTGGCCAGGCGCTTGCCCTCGTGAAGGCTGTGTCCCATGTCATCAATAATGATGGCAATGGTCGGAGGCAGCGCCTGTTTTGCAGGCTCGGCTGCTACCAGGGTGGGTACAACCGAGAGGGCAAATGCCAGCAGGGAGCCTACCAATTTCACTGACTGCTTCCTTCTGCCTTGCCTTTGCCTTGCGGACTCAGAATCCGGATGCCCTTGAGCAGATTAAGAGCCGAGCGCAGTTGGTAGTCCCTGTCTGCCAGGGAGGCGGTTTCGTCCTCCGCCAGGGTTTTATTGTCCTGTTGCTTCTTGTTCTCGTCCTGGCCTTCCAGGTGTCCGCTCAGGTCTGCCTCGGTGAAGAAGGGTTTGCTGTCCAGTTCCTTCAGCTCTGCCGGGCGCACTTCGATATCCGGTTTGATGCCGGTTGCCTGGATGGAGCGGCCATTCGGTGTGTAGTAGCGTGCAGTGGTCATCTTGATCGCGTGGGTTTCATCCAGGGGAATGACCGTCTGAACGCTGCCCTTGCCGAAGGACTGGGTGCCCATGATCACAGCGCGTTCATGGTCCTGCAGGGCTCCGGCCAGGATTTCGGAGGCAGAAGCAGAGCCTCCGTTAATCAGTACCACAATCGGAGTGCCTTCCATGACGTCGCCGGCTCCGGCGCTGAAGCGAAGGCGCGAACTCTGGATGCGGCCCTCGGTATAAACAATCAGCCCCTCATCAAGGAGCACGTCCGCGGATTCCACGGCCGCCTGAAGAACACCACCCGGATTGTTACGCAGATCAATGATCAGACCATCGAGATCGCGGCCCAGTTCGCCCTCGAGGTTGCCGAGGGCGTCTCTGAACTGCGAGCCGGTATCCGCCTGGAACTGGGTAATCCGGACATAGCCGTAGCCGTTTTCCAGCATCCGGGATTTCACACTGGTGACCTTGATGATGTCGCGCTCGACTTTGATCTCAATGGGCCCCGTCTCGCCCTCACGCATGATGGTCAGAGTGAGGATGGTGCCGGGTTTGCCGCGCATCATTTGGACTGCTTCTTCGAGGCCCATGCCTTTCACCGGCTTCTCATCGAGCTTGATAATCAGGTCTCCGGCCTGAACCCCGGCCTTTTGTGCGGGAGTGTCATCAATCGGTGCGATTACCTTTACGAAGCCATTCTCCATGCCCACTTCAATGCCGAGCCCGCCAAATTCTCCGGAGGTGCTTTCTTCCAGATCCTCATAATCCTTGGGGGCAAGATAGGTGGAGTGGGGGTCCAGGTCTGACAGCATGCCCTTGATGGCGCTTTCAAGCAGCTGTCGATCATCCACTTCCTCTACATAGGCGTCTTTTATCCGACTGAACACCTCGGTAAATTTTCGGAGATCTTCCAGAGGCAGCTGCTTTTCCGGGTCAGGGAGGCGGATTTCAACCCGTTCGCCGTCCCGGATGCCTTCGAGCAGTTGTTCGGTAGCGGAGTTTTTCTCCTGGGCCCAGGCCAGACCGGATGCGGTGGCGAAACAGGTAGCGAGTGCAATGCTGCGTAATGGAAAGGCATGGAGTGTACTTCTGACCCGTTTCATTCACATATCCCGTTTTTATTCCGATAGTTGGACTGGTTTCCCTGACACCCGACAGTATGGCGTTACCCGGGACGTTTGTCAGCCCTCCCGCAGCCTGTCAGTTTGCCAGCCACCGGCCCGGATTGTCAGGTTTGCCATTGTGCCGAACCTCAAAATACAGGGCTGGAGAATCCGTGCCGCCGGTACGCCCGGCCAGGGCGATGGGTTCGCCGGCTGCCACCCAGTCTCCGGGGCTGGTAAACAGGCTGCTGCTGTGGCCATAGAGTGTCATGTAGCCGTCGCCGTGATCAATAATGGTGATCAGGCCAAAGCCCCGAAGCCAGTTGGCAAAAACCACCCGGCCATAATGAATTGCCCGTATCTCCGCTTCTTCTTCGGTGCCGATGAGAAGGCCATTGCGTCGCAATCTGCCATCGGCGTACCTGTCTCCGTAGCCGCTGAGAACCTTCCCCTGTGCAGGCCAGGGCAGCTTGTCCCGTAGTGAAGCGAAGGGCCGGGATTCGTTGGGCGAAGGAATGTTATTGATCGCCTGCTGAACTTCCTCAAGCAGTTTTTCCAGTCGTTTGCGGTCGGATGTCAGTTCTTCCCGTTCGCCGAGCCGGTTCTTGATGTCGGCGTTGAGCGATGCGAGGGTCTGCTGCCGTTGCTTTCTGGATGCCGCCAATTCCTGCTGGCGCCTGGCCACATCACCTTCCGTTCGGGCCAGTTCCACCCGTGTCGCCTGCGCTGCGGCGCGGGTGTTTTTGAGTTCCTGCAGGCTTTTCCTGAACACCTCAAGGCGGGTGACCGTATCCTTGCTCAGATACTCGTAGTAAGTCATGGTCCGGGCGATCCTGTCCGGATCGATCTCATTCAGCAGAACCTTTACCGCCGGCGCGTCGCCCTCCATCCAGGCAGCCCGGATCTGTTTCTTCAGGCTCTCCCGTTGCCGGTCCAGCGTGCGGGTGAGTTCCTGCTCTTCTTTCTGCAGTTCCTTGAGTCGCTGTTGCTGCTGTTCCACCTGCTGGCGCAGGGAGCGGCGTTCCCGGGTCAGGCGGCTGATGGTGCGTTCAGTCGAAGCGAGCTGCTGCTCCAGGGAGGATCGGTCTTCTTCGGCATCCGCCAGCCAGTCATCAATCTCCTCAATACGTTCCTTGAGTTTCTCGATCTGGGCCGGTGTGACCTCTTGCTGGGAGATCGCCGGCGCCGCACCCAGAACAAGGGTGAGCGCCAGCATTGCAGGCAGTCGCAAGGGGTGGGTCCGCGCCGGGATCAACCGATCTGAACCAGGCTGTGCCCGGTCATTTCTTTCGGCTGGTCCAGTCCCATCAGGGTCAGCAGCGAGGGCGCCACGTCGCTCAGGCTGCCGTCGTTTTTCAGCGTCACCTTGCGGTGGCCGGTGTAGACCAGCGGAACCGGGCCAATGGTGTGCGCGGTATGAACCTGCCCTGAATTGGGGTCAGTCATTTGCTCGCAGTTACCATGGTCCGCCGTAATCAGGGCTTCGCCGCCCACTTCATTCAGCGCTTCAACCACTCGCTTTACACACTCGTCGAGACACTCGGCGGCCTTGATGGCGGCAGCCAGCTTGCCGGTGTGGCCAACCATGTCGCCGTTGGCGTAGTTGCAGACAATGAGGTCGTATTTGCCGCTCTTGATGGCTTCTACGAGTTTGTCCGTTACTTCCGGCGCGCTCATTTCCGGTTGCAGGTCGTAGGTGGCGACTTTCGGGGAGGGGACCAGAATCCGGTCTTCGCCCTCGAACGGTGTTTCCAGGCCGCCGTTAAAAAAGAACGTGACATGGGCGTATTTCTCCGTTTCAGCAATCCGGAGCTGGGTCTTGCCCTGATTTGCCACATATTCGCCGAGACCGTTGGTTAACTGCTCCGGGGGGTAGGCGCAGGATGCCTTGATGTCCGCCGCGTACTCGGTCAGCGTCACGAAATCCGCCAGTTCGGGGTGTTTGCGGCGCTTAAAACCGTTGAAGTCCGTCTCCACAAAAGTGCGGGTCATTTCCCGGGCACGGTCGGCCCGGAAGTTCATGAACAGAACCGTGTCGCCGTCGTTAATGGTGCCTTCTGGCTCCCCCGGTGCGTGAATACGAGTGGGCATCACGAATTCGTCATTCTCGCCGCGCTCGTAGGCCTGCTCAAGGCCTGATACCGGATCGGTTGCTGTGAATTCGGATGTGCCCTGGGTCATCAGGTTGTACGCGGCTTCAACACGATCCCAGCGGTTGTCGCGGTCCATGGCGTAATAACGGCCAACGATGGAGGCGACACGGCCTACACCCAGGCTCTTCAATCTGGCTGCTGCTTTCTCCAGAGAGGGCTTGGCACTGCGAGGCGGCATGTCCCGGCCGTCCAGGAAGGCATGTATGTAAACTTCCTTTGCACCACGAGCGGCAGCCAGTTCGGCAGCGGCCAGAATATGGTCTTCATGGCTATGCACGCCACCCGGAGACATCAGCCCCATCAGGTGAACAGCGCGACCACCCTGAACGGCTTTATCGATGGCCGAGCAAAGCACTTCGTTGCTCTGGAAGGTGCCTTCTTCCAGATCCTTGTCGATCCGGGTCAGGCTCTGATAGACCACGCGCCCTGCGCCGAGGTTCATGTGGCCGACTTCCGAATTACCCATTTGCCCCTGAGGCAAACCAACAAACATGCCCGACGTGTTGAGCAGGGTCTTTGGCTGATTCTGCCAGAGCTTGTCCCAGAACGGGGTATTGGCGGTGCTGATGGCATTGTCTTCAGCCGGGTCGCGGTGGCCCCAGCCGTCCAGGATAATCAGGGCAGTCGGCTTGCGCATTGCAGTCATCATTCAGTCCGGAAGTAAAATGTTAGTAAATTTACTAAACCAAAAATTCAGTTTGTCTATTCTCGCATTTACAGGCCAGTTTCGTCACCTTCTGTCCGGGGAGCAGGCTGTGTATAATCCCGCCAAACTCATCATCGGGGTAAATTCATGGGCCGGTTGTTTGAATTTGTCGTTAATCACTACATTCTTGTGTCGCTGTTTGTGGCATTTCTGGTCGCGATTCTTATTCTGGAGTCCCGTCGTGGCGGTGCCAAGATCTCGGCCCAGGGCGCAGTTAACCTCATCAACAAGGATGAGGCCATCGTGGTGGACATCCGGGACCGGAAGGAATTCGGTGAAGGGCGCATTACCGGTTCCATCAATATTCCGCTGAACAGCCTCAAGAGCCGGGTTGCCGAGCTGAACAAGTTCAAAGACAAGCAGATTATTGTTGCTGACAAGATGGGCCAGCATTCAGCGATGGCGGTCAAGCAGCTGAACGCCGAAGGCTTCAGCAATGTTGTGCGTCTCAACGGTGGCGTTTCTGACTGGAAGGCCAGCAATCTTCCGCTGGTGAAGAAATAAGGCCACTCTTGATCTGAAGATCAATCTGCCGCACTGTTTCACATAAGCCGGCGTAGCCTCGACGTAAACTGTTCCGGCAGCAAACTCCACAACACTCCATAACAACGGGCCCCGGGCCCATGACCGAGAACGAAAGGACTGAACATGGCTGAGAATCAGCAAGCCGCAGCAGGCAGTGACAACCAGAACCAACCCCAGTTTGCCCTTCAGCGTATTTACGTGAAGGACCTGTCTTTTGAATCACCCAATTCTCCGGTGGTGTTTCAGGAGCAGTGGAAGCCACAGGTTAACCTGGACCTCAATACGTCCCACAACAAGGTGAGCGACAACCAGTACGAAGTTGTGCTTTCGCTGACCGTGACGGCCAAAGTGGGTGAGAAGGTTGCCTACATCGTCGAGATCCAGCAGGGTGGCGTGTTCCTGGTTCAGGGTATTGAAGGCCAGCAACTGGGTCAGATGCTCGGTGCCTACTGCCCGACTATCTTGTTCCCCTATGCCCGCGAAGCCATTGACGGCATCGTGAATAAGGGCAGCTTCCCGGCCCTGATGCTGGCGCCGGTGAATTTTGATGCCATCTACGCCCAGGCTCTGAAACGCAAGCAGGAAGAAGCGGCGGGTGAGGCGAAGGAAGAGCAGCAGACTCACTGAGGCTGGCACTTTCCGAATACGGGGTCAGATGAAAAAGGGGTCAGATGAAAAGTTCATCTGACCCCTTTTTCATCTGACCCCAACTTCACACTGCTCCGTTGAATCCCAGTTGCCGCCAGGCTTCGTAAACCACCAGCGCGGCGGTGTTGGAGAGGTTCAGGCTGCGGCTCTCAGGGCGCATGGGAACCCTGAGGCGATGTTCTGGCGGCAGGCCTTCACGGATACCGGCCGGCAGGCCCCGGGTTTCCGGGCCGAACATCAGATAGTCGCCGCCCTGATAACTCACTTCATGGTAGGGGTGGCTGCCTTTGGTGGTCAGCCCGAACAGGCGTTCCGGCTGCTCGCTGTCCAGAAAGCTCGGGTAGTCCTTGTGGACCTTAACCCGGGCGTACTCACTGTAATCCAGCCCCGCCCGCCGCATCTGTTTGTCTTCCAGGCTAAAGCCCAGGGGTTCGATCAGATGAAGCTGGCAGCCGGTGTTGGCGCACAGCCGGATGATATTGCCGGTATTCGGCGGTATCTCCGGTTCGTACAGCACCACGTGGAGCATGAAGCTTAGCGCTCGACAGCCAGGGCAACGCCCATGCCGCCGCCGATGCACAGGGTGGCCAGTCCCTTGTGGGCATCCCGGCGCACCATCTCATGAAGCAGCGAGACCAGGATGCGGCAACCGGAGGCGCCGATCGGGTGGCCCAGGGCGATGGCGCCGCCGTTGACGTTCACCTTGCTGGTATCCCAGCCCAGATCCCGGTTCACGGAGATGGCCTGGGCCGCGAAGGCTTCGTTGGCTTCCACCAGGTCCAGATCGTCAACGCTCCAGCCGGCCAGCTTCAGGCAGCGCTGGCTGGCCGGAATCGGGCCGGTTCCCATGATGGTGGGATCTACCCCTGCGTTGGCGTGAGCCTTTATGGTGGCCAGCGGCGTCAGCCCCAGTTCTTTGGCTTTTTCCGCGCTGCACACCATCACCGCAGCCGCTCCGTCGTTCAGTGACGAGGCGTTTCCAGCGGTGACAGTGCCGTCTTTTTTGAAAGCCGCACGAAGTTTGCCCAGTCCCTCGGCAGTCACGCCGTCACGGGGGCCTTCGTCCCGGTCAACCACGATCGGATCGCCTTTGCGCTGGGGAATGGAGACCGGAACAATCTGGCCATCGAAGTAGCCGGCTTCGCGAGCGGCAGCGGCTTTCTGCTGGGAAGCGGCGGCAAATTCGTCCTGCTCTTCACGGCTGATACCGTATTTCTCTGCGACGTTCTCGGCGGTAATGCCCATGTGGTAGTCGTTGAACGCGTCCCAGAGGCCATCGTTGATCATGGTATCCACCATGGACCAGTTGCCCATGCGCTGCCCATTGCGGCTGTTGGGCAAGACGTGGGGCGCCTGGCTCATGCTTTCCTGACCGCCGGCGATCATCATCTCGGCATCGCCACAGCGAATGGCCTGTGCCGCCATATGGACCGCTTTGAGGCCAGAGCCGCACACCTTGTTGATGGTCATGGCGGGCACCGATGCCGGAATGCCGGCGTTGATGGCGGACTGGCGGGCCGGGTTCTGGCCGCAGCCGGCAGTAAGGACCTGGCCAAGAACCACTTCGTTGATCTGGTCGCCGGCGACACCGGTTTCCTCCAGGAGCGCCTTGATGACGGCGGTCCCCAGCTGGTCTGCGCGCAGGCTGGAGAGACCTCCGCCAAAGGCTCCGATAGCAGTACGGCGGGCAGCAACAATAACGACATCACGCATGGGAATTCTCCGGGTCAATGGCGCGCGTGGGCCTGAGCCCCAGCGCGTGCAGGATTGAAAACTGCAAGTATTGTATCCGGAAAGCGGCGGTTGGCCAAAGTTAGCGGGCGGGGAACGCCGGGTGGCACTCTACATATTCAGGCTGCGGCCGCCATCGACGGCTAAAATTTGCCCGGTAATGAACGGCGCGTCGCAGATCAGGAAAGCGATGGTCCCGGCGATATCATCCGGGTTGCCGGTGCGCGCCAGCGGCGTTTTCTCGAGAATGGCCTGCTGGTGCTTTTCATCCATCGCGGCTCCCCCCTCCGGCCAGAGAATGGCTCCCGGCGAAACGCCGTTCACCCGCACATCGGGTGCCAGGTCTTTGGCCCATGAACGGGTCAGTGCAGCGAGGCCTGCCTTGCTGGCACAGTAAAGCGGGTGATCGGCAAGAGGCCTTTCGCTGTATATGTCGATCATGTTGACCACACTGCCTCCGTTTTCCCGCAGCGCCGGAAGGCAGGCCTGAAGCAGAAAGAATGGAGCCCGGAGATTGGTGTGCAGGACGGTGTTCCAGTCGTCCTCGGTGGCTACTTCTGTCGGGTTGGGGTAGAACGCCGAGGCATTGTTTACCAGTGCGTCGAGTCGGTCCCACGGGGTAATGGCCTCGCTCGCCAACCGGTTCACATCGCCAGTCAGGCCGAGATCAGCCTGAACCGCATAAGCGGAATCCGGGCGCTCCCGGTTCAGGTCTTCAACCAGCTCCCGGGCCTGCTGTTCCCTGCTCCGGTAGTGAACCACCAGATTCCAGCCCCTTTGATGAAGTGTCTTCGCCGTTTGCGCGCCAAGGCGATGGGCAGCGCCGGTGATCAGTGCAACGGGAGCAGTGGCGGGCATTTCAACTCCTCAGTGACTGGGCGGGGTGACGGCATCGGCAATGCGTTTCAGGCGTTCGGTACGGATCGCCTCCCCGAGTGCCTTGCCTTTATAACCATGGGTCAGAAGAGTCTTGGGGTCAACGCCGGTTGCGGCGTCGGAGGCGGTCCGAAGCAGTTTCAGGCTGTTCCGGCTATCCGGGAGGGCGCATTCCAGTACGTTAAGCAGTTGTGCGAAACGCCCCGGTCGGCGCCAGAAGTCCGCATGGTCGAGCCGATCCAGCAATGATTCACCCTCGGGATTCCGAGAGTTCATTTCCTGTACCTTTGGTATAAACGCCGTCGCCAGGCGTGCCAGATTCTGACAATCATTGGGAGCTTTCAGGACCTTGGCCCGGGCAATGGCTGCTTGCTCATCCAGAGGCGACAGCAGGGCGGCGAAGCGCTCTTCGGAACTGGTATCAGGTTGAGTATGGATGCAGCGAAGTGTCTCCATTGCCAGAGAGAAAACCTCTGACGGATCGAGTTCCGGAATCAGCACGCCAAGAGCCCCGCAGTCACGGAGAACCTCAAAGAACGCCTCTGGCGCCTGTTCGTGCAGAGCCCGCTGTATCTCCTGCCAGACCCGCTCCGGCACAAGGTGGTTTACTTCACCGGCATCCACCATGTTCTGCATCAGGGCCATGGTCTGGTCGCACACAGTAAATCCCAGGGGCCGGAAGCGGGCTGCGAAGCGGGCGGTGCGCAGGATTCGTAACGGGTCTTCGGCGAACGCCTCCGACACATGGCGCAGCTTCCGGTCTGCTAAATCGGCTTGGCCCTGGAAGGGGTCCACCAGATCGCCACCTTCGGTTTTCGCTATGGCGTTGATGGTCAGATCACGTCGCTTCAGGTCCTGTTCCAGGGTGACATCCGGTGCGCTGTATACGGTAAAACCATGGTAGCCACGTCCCTGCTTCCGCTCGGTACGGGCCAGCGCGTATTCCTCCCGGGTTCCCGGGTGCAGGAATACCGGAAAGTCCGCACCAACCTGTTTGAAGCCCTTGGCAAGCATTTCGTCAGGCGTTGCGCCAACCACGACCCAGTCCCGGTCCTTGACCTCAAGGCCGAGTAATTCATCACGAACAGCACCGCCAACCAGATAGGCTTGCATGGAATGCCTGATTCCTTTCGGAAAGTGTGCGTGGATTATCCGGTCTGGGAGGCAGGTTCGCAAATCCGGGAACGGTGAAATTGGGGTCAGATGAAATTTTCATCTGACCCCAATTTCAGTTTTTGATCAGAACGCGGTGCCAAGCTCCAGCGCAGCACCTACATCCGCATCGCTGTACAGGGCGCCGATATCAAGGCGGGCGCCCAGGATGCTCAGGCCGAGACCGGCGGTGAACTGGGTTTTTTCCTCGATGCCGTCGTTGTCTTCGTTGCTGGCCAGGTTATGGCGAACCCCGGCACGCAGCTGGGCATAGCGGAAGGCATCGAATTCAGCGCCCAGCGCCACCCACTGGGTATCGTCCTCAAAACCAAAGGCTTCCTTCCTGGTCAGATCAATTTCCGCGGTAACGACATGGTACTCGCCTTTATGGGCAATGCCGGTGGTGACCATCGGGTTAAGTTCGAGGGTCCGGACTTCCTCGCCCAGTGCCGGACGGCTGGCTGCGGAATCCAGCTCCATGGGGATGAGGTTTTTCACCACGATGCCGGCGTTCCATTGTTGTTCTTCACCGAAGGCATAGGCGGCGCCGATATCCATATTGAAGCCGCTTTTGTCGGTCTGGTATTGATCACCGTCGAAGTCGTTGTCCTCGAAAGCAGAGACACTCTCGGTGTACTGGAATGTTCTCAGTTCCACGTATTTCGGGGACAGTCCCAGTTGAAACTTATTGCCACTGGGGAGTTCAAACTGGCGTGCGAAGGAGATTCCGACTTCCCCGACTGCGGAGGCCAGGATTCTGCCTCGTGAGGTCAGGTCCAGGGTGCCATCCGGGTTGATAAGCTGGTCAATCGCGGTGTCGACATCCTGTGCATTCGCGGCATTGGCAATATCATCGAGCAAGCTTGTGTCCTGGCCAGAAACGTCGCCACGAACAGTCGCCGTCAGGCTGGCATTGGTAAACACACCCACGGCGAATGACTTGCCGGGGACCGCGAAACCCAGCCCCAGCCCTGCGTTTACTCGCATGGTGTCGCTGTCGAAGGCGGTCAGTCTGTCTCGGAGGTCGGCTGCACCATCCTGAATGATTTGCGGATCGTCCGTGTTCGGATCGAATCCAGAGACCAGGGATTCAAGGTCATCAATCACATCCTGAATATCATCAACCTGGTCAACCGTTTCTTCCTCGTCGGCGGCTCGGGCGTTAACTGATGGAAGCATCAATCCGAAGTCATCATTCCAGCTGTGGTGATCCGCAGCCATCATCGCGGGGTTGTCAGTCGGGGCCGTTGAAGGCGTTGCAACAGCAACACCGGTGCCGCCCATGGCAAAGGAGCGGGCAGACATAAAAGACTGGGGGCTGGCCAGTGCCGAGGTGGTGGCAACGGAGAGGCCAATGGCAGCAGAAAGCTTGGTTAGACGGTGTCCGGTCATGAAGAATCCTGTCGGGTAAAAGGCAAAATAAATATTACGTAACTGAAAGGTTAATGCAGAACGTTTTCCAGCACATGACACATGGGGTAACGGTTTGTTTTTGATGTGTAAACAGAGGCAGGTTTTTGCCGCGTCGGGTTGACGGGTCGGTGCGCTTTGCGTCTGTTAACCGAAATATCAGGGGCTTAGAAAAACTGGCGTAATTCTTTCATGGCAAACCGGAAATGACGTTTTCTGGAGACAAGCAATGACCCTTCGCTGGATACTGATCCCTCTGCTGGCAACGAGTCTTGCTGCCTGTGCGCCGGTTGGCAGTTATCAGGGTGATGGCGGCAAACAGTCCCGGGAGGATACCAGGCTGGAGCCCATTACTGTTCGGGTGAGTGGTCTGGGGACCTATAAAGATGCCGGATCGGAGCGCTCGGACACCCGCAAGCGTCTGATGGCCCGGCGGGCTTCGCAACTGGATGCCTACCGGAACCTGGTTGAGCGGGTATACGGCACCGTGGTTTACGGCAGCTCCACCGTCAATGACTTCGTTTTGCGCAATGACACGTTCCGAACCTATGTCGACAGCTATCTCCGCGGCGCGAAGTTGGTCGCAGTCAACGAGCACAGCGACGGGGTTTTTGAAACGGTTATGGAGCTGAAGCTGGAACCCCGGTTCCGGGCCTGTGTTGCCAAGGTTGCAGAGGATCAGGTTCGGGACCTGTGCCCGATCCCCGTGCCGCGGGACAATGACAGTATTGGCGATGTGCAGAGCAAGGGCGTCGATTCCCTGTATTACCTTGAGTGATCGAAAATTATGAAGTGTTTGTCATCACTGCGTTTGTCGTCACTGATAGTGCTGTGCGCCCTGGCCCTGCCGCTGGTGTTTGCCACCGGGGCGCAGGCCGTGGTTCTGGAAGGTGTGGGCCACGCCAGTATCTATAACGGGGATCTTGAGACCGCCCGTGCCGAGGCCCGCAAGGCCGCGATCAGGGATCTCTCGTTGCAGTATGAAGCCCGGGTGAGCACCCACGACACCATGGAAAACGGTGTTATCACCGAATCGCGGATACGCCTGGCTTCCAGTGCGCGGGCACGAAATGTACGGATTATTGACGAGTACCAGAGCGGCAATTTGCTGCGGGTGGTTGTACGGGGTGATATCAGTGAGAGTCGGGTAGGACAATGCAGTGCCGGTGAGTCGAGCCGGCTGAAAAAGCGGGTAGCTGTCACGGGGTTTCCGGTCCTGTATCCGGATCAGACCCGCATAGGGCGTATTGGCGATGCCGGCGAAATCTTGCCGCACCAGCTGCAACAGCGGTTGATGGAGCAGGGTGGCTTTCAGGTCTTTGGCGCCACCACATCACGGGTGTTTACCGACCTTCTGAACGCACCCACTGTTTGGCAGGGCAACAACCAGCTGACCAATGTGTTACAGGTGGCTCGTGAAATGGAGGTTCAGTTTGTGGTAACGGGCGTTATCCGGGATCTGGGTGTGGCTGATCCCTCCGCCTGGGGCACATCGGTTCTGGACAGAATGCAGCGTGGCATTGGTGCGGTGGATCAGCAACGTCGGTTTGCTGCGGATCTTGTCGTTTATGACGGATTCAGCGGTTCCCCTGTCTATCAGCAGAGGTTCGCGACATCAGCAGATTGGGATGCAGGCCCCGGCAGCTCAGTCGGCTTTGGTTCGGAGGGGTTCCGGAAAACCGCCTATGGCCGGTCTGTAAATGGCGTCATTGAAGAAATGGCGACAGCGGTTACCGAGGCCCTGGCTTGTCAGCCGTTTATTACCCGGATTGCCCGGGTGGATGGGCATTTGGTGACGCTGGGATCCGGCGCAACTGCAGGGCTCAGGCCTGGCGACGAATTGAAGCTGTACCGGAGCACCGCTTACCTGGATTCACCCGGTGCCACGCCGGAACTGAACGATAGCCGGCTTTCTGTAACCCTGGACAGGGTTCAGCCTCAGTCCAGCCGCGGAACCATGCCGCAGCTGGGTGGCATGGTGAATATACAGAGGGATGATATTGCCATCCTGTGGTAGGCGTTGAGCTCATTCAGTCTGCGGCGTCAGCCACCTCGGCGGCGGCAATATCCCGGATCTTGCCGACCATGGCCCGCAGGCCATTGCCTCGGGTGGGGGAGATGTGGCGGAACAGATCCAGCTGCTCGAACAGCTCATCAATGTCGGTTGCCAGCAGGTCCCGTGGGGGTTTCCCGTTCAGTGCTACCAGAATGATGGCGGCCAGGCCACGAACAATCATGGCATCTGAATCAATCAGCAGGTAGAGACGGCCGCTGGCGTCGTCGTAATGGTGAATCAGCCAGACCTGGCTCTGGCAGCCGTGCACATAGTTCTCTTCAATCCGGGCTTCGTCCGGAAAGGCCGGCAGCTGTTTGCCCAGGTCGATAATGTAGGCGTAGCGCTCTTCCCAGTCGTCCAGCAACTCGAAGCCATCCAGAACGTCTTCGAGAGTGGTGTCTCTACCGAGCGGGTTGTTCAGGAAATCGTCTTTAGTGGCGGTCATGTGGTTGCTACTGTTATGAAAACGCGGTCAGATGAAAGCGTTCATCTGACCCCATGTTAGCGGTTTGAAGCCTGCGGGGAAAACGGGGTCAGAAGAAGGCTTTCTTCTGACCCCACCTTCAACCTTCACAGCATCCCCAGTTCAAGCTTGGCTTCATCGGTGAGCATGTCGTTGCTCCAGGGCGGATCGAAGGTCAGTTCCACGGTCACCTTGTCGACGTTCGGCACATGTTCGAGCTTGCGCTTGACGTCTTCGGTGATCACCGGCCCCATGCCACAACCGGCAGCGGTTAGCGTCATTCTGACGTACACGTGGTTGCCGTCTTCGGTGCCGTTCTCGATCTTGCATTCGTAGATCAGGCCGAGGTCCACTACGTTAACCGGAATTTCCGGGTCGTAGCAGTTGCGCATCGCTTCCCACACCTGATTTTCGTTGACGGTGCCGTCTTCCGGTGTGTCGAAGCTGCTTTCCAGTGGCTGCTTGCCAAGGGCGTCGGCGTCATGGCCCTCGATGCGGGCAAGGTTGCCGTTGACTGCAACGGTGAAGGTACCACCCAGTGACTGTGTGATGGTCACGAAGGTGTCCGAAGGAATCATGATCTCTGTCCCAGAAGGAACGAGTCTGGCTTCCACCTCGCGTTTGGTCAGGACCACTTCCCGTTCTTGCATGCCCAGACTTGCCTCGCTGTATCCTGTGTTTATTAGTGTGGGGTCAGATGAACTTTTCATCTGACCCCAATTTCATCTGACCCCAATTTCACGCTACGGTAAAACTCTCGCCGCACCCGCACTCGGCGGTCGCATTCGGATTGCGGAACTGGAACATGGAGTTCACGCCTTCGGTGACAAAATCGATCTCGATGCCGTTCACCAGTGGCAGGTGTTCCTCTTTAACGAAGACGTCAACGCCATCAATATGAAACACCCTGTCGTCGGCTGCGGCTTCTTCCACCCACTGGGTTTCGTACTTGAAGCCGGAGCAACCACTTTTCCTGATGGCCAGCCGGATGCCTTTGGCCTCCGGTTTCTTCTCCAGTTGTTTGCGCACGTGTGTGACCGCGCTGGGCGTCATGGTGACGGCGACGGTCGGGGTGAAGATTTCAGCTGTCATGATTCCATCTCCATCAGGCAAACAGGCGCTGGACTTTCCGCAGGGCGGTAAACAATGCTTCCACCTCGTCCAGGGTATTGTAGAACGCAAAGGAGGCCCGGGCTGTACCGGGAACTCCGTAGAAATCCATCAGCGGCATGGCGCAGTGGTGGCCGGTGCGGATGGCGATACCCTGCTGATCCAGCAGGGTGCCTATATCACTGGGGTGCAGGCCGGCAATTTTAAAGGACATCACCGGCACTTTCCGTTTTGCGGTGCCAATGATTTCCATGCCCGGAACGGTTTCCACCAGTTGGTTGGCCCGCTCGAGCAGCGCCGATTCCGCGGTTTCCATAGCCTGGCGATCCAGACCCTGGAGATAGTCGATGGCCGCCCCCAGGCCCACGGCTTCGGCAATGGCCGGCGTGCCGGCTTCAAACTTGTAGGGCAGGGTGTTCCAGGTGGTGCGCTCGAACGATACCCGCTCAATCATTTCGCCACCGCCCTGGTAGGGAGGCATCTCCTCCAGCAACTGGGCCTTGCCGTAGAGCACACCAATGCCGGTGGGGCCAAACAGTTTGTGGGATGAGAACACGTAAAAGTCGCAACCCAGCGCCCGGACATCCGGCTGGTAATGGGGTACCGCCTGTGCGCCATCCACCAGGGTGATGATGCCGAGGGCCTTGGCCTGCTCGATCAGCGCCGCCACCGGATTGACCGTGCCCAGCACGTTGGAAACATGGGTGATTGCCAGTACCCGGGTCTTCCCGTTCAGCAGGCTGGTGAAGGATTCCAGGTCCAGCTCACCTTCCGGCGTTACCTGGATGGGAACCACTTTCGCGCCGGTACGCTCGGCAATCATCTGCCAGGGCACAATGTTGGCGTGATGCTCCATGTGGCTGACCAGGATCTCGTCGCCGGCCTTCAGTCGCGGGGCCAGGCCGTTGGCGACCAGGTTAATGGCCTCGGTGGTGCCACGGGTCCAGATGATTTCCCGGGTGCTGTCGGCGTTCAGGAACCCGCGAACCGTCTCTCTGGAACCTTCGAAGGCGACCGTGGCCCGATCCCCGAGAGTGTGGGCACCCCGGTGAACGTTGGAGTGCATTTCCCGGTAATAGCGGTCCATGGCGTCCAGCACTGCCTCTGGCTTCTGGGCCGAAGCGGCATTGTCCAGATACACCAGCGGCTTTCCGTTCACCTGCTGTGACAGGATCGGGAAGTCCTGGCGAATGGCCTCCACATCGAAGGTCGGGCGCCTGGTTGTGTTTGCCACGGACAGATCGGTCATAGCCGGTTACGCCTCCTGGAATGTCTGTTCAAAGAACTGGTTCAGCCGGCCCTGGGCCGTTTCCCGAACGGTTTCTACCGGGATCTGCTCCACCAGCTCGTTGATGAAGGCCATGGTGAGCAGGACATTGGCTTCGCGCCGGCCGATACCTCGTGAAACCAGGTAAAACAGCGAGATTTTGTCGAGTTGGCCGATGGTGGCGCCATGGGCACACTTGACGTCGTCTGCGTAAATTTCCAGTTCCGGCTTGGTGTCGATTTCTGCGCCATTGGACAGCAGCAGGTTCTTGTTGTTCATATCCGCGCTGGACTTCTGGGCGTCCTGATGGATATGAATCCGGCCGTTGAAAATCGCGTGGGACTGATCCGCGGCAATGTTGCGATAGGTTTCTTCGCTGTTGCAGCGGGCCGCCACGTGCTCAATGGTGGTGTGGTTGTCGTAGTGCTGTTTGCCCTGGGTTACCACCACGCCGTTGAGCTTGCACTCCGCCCCTTCACCTTCCAGGCGAACCTGCAGGTCGTGCCGGCGCAGGAGGCCGCCGAAGCCGACGCAGTGGCTTTCAAAGCGGGAGCTGCGTTGCTGCAGGACGCCGGTTGCGCCAATATGCTGAACATTCTCGCCTTCCATGTTCAGGCGGATGCTGGTGACGTCGGCACCTTCACCAAGGTTCAGCTCGGTTACCGTATTCACCATGACCGATTCGCTGCCGCCGGAGATGTACTCTTCCACCAGGGTGATCTGGCTGTTAGCGCCGGCGTCCACGTAAATGCGCGGGTAGGCAGAGCCGCTGGCATCAGCACTGGTTTCATGAACAATGAACAGTGGCTGGTCCAGAACCGCGCCGGGCTTCAGACGAATCAGCAGGCCATCTTCAAACCGCGCGGTATTGAGGCGGGAGATCTGCACTGACTGGCTATCCAGGGCGTGATCCAGGCGCCCGGCCAGCCAGGTGGCGGTGTCGCTGTCCAGGTCCTCGAAGCGCTCAATGGTTATGCCATCCAGGTCCGGGTAGTCGCTGGCTTCCGGCATCATGATGCCGTTCAGCAATACTACCTTGTAGCCGGGCACCGCCAGACTGCTGCCGGACTTGCCTTCCGCGGGCAGCGAGATGGCCATATCGTCGGTCAGCTTCAGGTACTTGCTTGAGTACTTCCAGTTCTCTGTTTTCCGGGTGGGCAGCGGCAGATCCACAAGGCTGGAGCCCTGCTGCTTGCGCAGCGCAGCCAAAGGCTCCGGCAATGAGTGCCCGGCCGGATGCAGGAACGCGGTAGAAAGGGTTGGTGCTGGCTTCATTCCGCGACCTCCTTTAGTTAGTTGCCGGAAACGTTGGCAGGGCTGTCGGCGGTTTCTTCATCCTTGATGCCGAGCCAGCCGTAGCCACGTTCTTCCAGCTCCAGGGCCAGTTCACGGCCGCCGGATTTGATGATCCTGCCCCCCGCCAGCACGTGCACGTAATCCGGCACAATGTGGTTCAGCAGGCGCTGGTAGTGGGTCACCATCAAAATGGCGCGGTCTTTTGCGCGCAGGGCGTTAACGCCGTTGGAGACCACTTGCAGGGCGTCGATGTCCAGCCCGGAATCGGTTTCATCCAGAATGGCCAGCTTCGGCTGCAGCAGGAGCGCCTGCATGATTTCGTTGCGCTTTTTCTCACCGCCTGAGAAACCTTCATTGACCCCGCGTTTCAGGAAGGCCGGATCCAGATCTACCTGTCTGGAGACCTCCTTGGCCAGCTTCATGAACTCCGCCGCATTCATCTCGCCTTCGCCCTTGTGGTGACGCATGGCGTTCACGGCGGTGCGAAGGAACTGAAGGTTGCTCACGCCGGGAATCTCCACCGGGTACTGGAATGCCAGGAAAATGCCTTCGCGGGCGCGTTCCTCGGTTTCAAGCTCCAGCAGGTTTTCGCCATTCAGGGTAATTTCCCCCTCGGTGACTTCAAATGCTTCGTTGCCTGCCAGCACCTGCGACAGGGTGCTCTTGCCAGAGCCGTTGGGGCCCATGATGGCGTGAACTTCCCCGGCCTTGATCTCCAGGTTGATACCCTTGAGGATTTCTTTGTCCTCAACGGATGCGTGCAGGTTCTTGATGCTCAGCATTTGTCGGCTTCTCTCTGTATTCTGAAATTCTGTATGTAAATTAAACCGTTTCGGTGCCCGCAAAACGTTCGGCGCAGCGAGGCAAAATAGTTAACCAACGGACCCTTCGAGGCTCACTTCGAGCAGCTTGCCGGCCTCGACAGCGAACTCCATCGGCAGTTCCCTGAACACCTCCTTGCAGAAGCCGTTCACGATCATGGACACGGCCTGCTCCGGATCGATACCACGCTGGCGGCAGAGGAACATCTGCTCATCGCTGACCTTGGACGTGGTGGCCTCGTGCTCGACAATGGCGGACTTGTTCTTGCTCTCTATGTACGGGAAGGTGTGCGCGCCGCAGCGGTCGCCAATGAGCAGCGAATCACACTGGGTGAAGTTGCGCGCGCCTTCCGCGCCGGGGCCGAATTTCACCAGGCCGCGATAGGCGTTGGAGCTCTTGCCGGCGGAAATACCCTTGGAGATGATGGTGCTGGAGGTGTTCCTGCCCAGGTGGATCATCTTGGTGCCGGTGTCGGCCTGCTGGTAATTATTGGTCAGCGCCACGGAATAGAATTCGCCCACGCTGTTGTCGCCGCGCAGTACGCAGCTCGGGTACTTCCAGGTTACCGCTGAACCGGTCTCGACCTGGGTCCAGGAGATTTTGGAGTTCCTGCCGATGGCGGCGCCACGCTTGGTGACAAAGTTAAAGATGCCGCCTTTGCCTTCTTCGTCGCCCGGGTACCAGTTCTGCACGGTGGAGTATTTGATCTGGGCGTCGTCCAGGGCCACCAGCTCAACCACGGCCGCATGCAGCTGGTTTTCGTCCCGCATGGGGGCGGTGCAGCCCTCGAGGTAGCTCACGTAGCTGCTGTCTTCGGCGATGATCAGGGTGCGCTCGAACTGGCCGGTGTTGGCTGCGTTGATGCGGAAGTAGGTGGACAGCTCCATGGGGCAGCGCACGCCCTTGGGCACATACACGAAGGTGCCGTCGGAGAAGACCGCCGAATTCAGTGCGGCAAAGAAGTTGTCGCCGTGGGGTACCACGGTGCCCAGATACTTCTGTACCAGCTCCGGATAATCGCGGACGGCCTCGGAGATGGAGCAGAAAATCACGCCGGCTTTGGCGAGGGGCTCCTTGAAAGTGGTCGCGACGGAAACGGAATCGAATACGGCATCGACGGCTACGCCAGCCAGCTTTTCGCGCTCGTGGAGGGGGATGCCCAGCTTTTCGTAGGTTTTCAGCAGTTCCGGATCCACCTCGTCCAGGCTCTGGGGCATGTCTTCGGGGCGCTTGGGCGCGGAATAGTACGAAATCGAGTTGTAATCGATTTTCGGGTAGCCCACGTGGGCCCAGTCCGGCTCGTCCATCTCGAGCCAGCGACGGTAGGCTTTCAGGCGCCACTCCAGCATCCATTCCGGTTCTTTCTTGAGGCCGGAAAGGCGGGCGATAACGTCTTCATTAAGGCCGGGTTCGAACGTGTCGGATTCAATGTCTGTTACGAATCCGTACTCGTATTCCCGTTTGATCAGCTCGTTCACCTCGGTGTCGGTGGTCGCCATGATCGTCGCTCCGTATTCTCTCATCGCGGGCTTGCGCCCTTGGTGTCGCCGGCAGCCTCATAGGCGGGCTGTCGATCGGATGTCATCAGTTTGGGTGTTGCCAGTAGTCGCTCATCCGGTGAGTGCGCCCTGCAATCGCTTTTTGGATGACGGATTTCTGGTGGCCTGATGCTGAAAAGTAAGCAGAAAAACAGGCTGAATCCGTTGCTTCTGGCTGGCGATTATACAATACCAGAGTAAATTAGTCAGGTATTAATTTGTGCGTGAGGTGATTATACCTTAATCGGCCTTTGGGGCACTAAGGGGGCTGCCAATAGCCTTGATAGTCTGGCCTCGGGCAGGACGGCGTATTATGGAGGGGGGCGTCAGGCGGGTCTGCCTCCCAAAACACGCCGTGAACCCGTCCATGGGGGCTCGGCATTGCCATCCATGGCAATGCACGGTTTTGGGAGGCAGACCCGCCTGACGCCTCAAACTAATTGCTATTCGCTGGCGGGAAGGATTCTGGTCAGGTAGGTGAAATCCAGAGATTTTGGCAAATGTTCTGGTTTCGGAATTCTCACGATATGGCCACTGCCCGGGGCATACTCCATGGTTTCGCCGTTCCGGTTTTCCATGATATCAGCGGAGAAACGAATATTACCGGCCGGGTTGATCAGTTCCAGTTGGTCGCCTGGGGCGAATTTGTTTTTCACGTCGATGGTCAGCCATCGGTCATCCGCATCCGTTATGGTGCCTACAACCTGCTGGGTGCCGAGGAACGATGAGCCCTGTTCGTAGGTCTGGTATTCCCGGGGTACGTGCCGGCGGAGGAAGCCTTCGGTGTAGCCGCGGTTGGAGAGGGCTTCGAGTTCGTCCATCAGGTTCATGTCAAAGGGCTTGCCGTGTACGGCCTCGTCGATGGCCCGGCGGTACACCTGGGTGGTGCGGGCTACGTAGTAGGTGCTTTTGGTGCGGCCTTCGATTTTCAGGGAGTGGACGCCCATTTTGGTCAGTTCCGCTACGTGCTGGACGGCCCTCAGGTCTTTCGAGTTCATGATGTAGGTGCCGTGTTCGTCCTCGTAGGCGGGGATGAAGCCTCCGGGGCGATTGGGCTCTTCCAGCAGGAGCTCTTTTGGCTCCACGTCTTGCACACCGCCGCTGCAGGTGGCGATCAGGTCGCCGGTCTGGTCATGGCTGTGCTGGACTTCCTTGTAGTTCCAGCGGCAGGCGTTGGTGCAGGCGCCCTGGTTGGCGTCCCGGTGGTTCATGTAGCCGGAGAGCAGGCAGCGGCCGGAGTAGGCCATGCACAGGGCGCCGTGCACGAAGACTTCCAGTTCCATGTCCGGGACCCGGTCGCGGATCTCGCGAATTTCGTCAAGACCCAGTTCTCTGGAAAGGATTACCCGGCTGATGCCCTGTCTGCGCCAGAACTCCACAGTTGCCCAGTTAACGGCGTTGGCCTGCACCGAGAGGTGTATGGGCTGGTCCGGCCATTTTTCCCGCACCAGCATGATCAGTCCGGGGTCAGACATGATCAGGGCATCGGGTTGTTGTTCCAGTACCGGCTCCAGGTCTTTCAGATAGCTGCGTACCTTGTTGTTGTGAGGTGCTATGTTGGAGACAAGGTAGAACTGTTTGCCAAGTTCATGGGCTCTTGCGATTCCGGAGCCGAGGGCTGCAACATCCTTGAAACTGTTGTTCCTTACTCTCAGGGAGTAGCGGGGCTGGCCGGCGTAGACGGCATCTGCACCGTAGGCGAAGGCGGTTTCGAGGTGTTCAGGGGTGCCTGCGGGGGCAAGCAGTTCCGGGGTGTTCATGTTGGCTCCGGGTGGTCCGTTCTGGTCAGTCTGGTTGGCGGGCCCTGGCAGGGGATGCCGCCATTCTGAAAAGCGGGGTATTTTGCCGTACGTTGGCGGAGGTTCCCTTGACCCTGCTCAAAGGTAGTATTGATTGTTTTCAGCTAACAAGTGTACGCTCACAGCGTCGGCCAATATGGCCACAGAATCGGAAAAGAGGAGTTCCAGATGGGATCAAAGCCTCTGACGCCAGAGGTGGCGCGGGCTTCGCTGAGTCTCAGGGTGAGTTCCCTGATCAGTGTACAGCTTGCCCGTGGCAAGGTTGGTGTGGAAGTCGTGGCGTCGCAGCTGCATATGAGCCGTTACACGCTGCACAAGAAACTGAAGCGGGAAGGGCTGACGTTTGCCCGCCTGCTTGAGGAGGTTCGTCGTAAACAGGCGCTGACCTACATGCAGGATAAAACCAAGCCACTCGTGGAAATTGCAGAGCAGCTCGGGTTCTCGGAACTGAGTGCATTCAGCCGGGCTTTCAAGCGCTGGATGGGAACCTCCCCGGCTGAATATCGTTCTGTCAGGCTGTCCTGATCCGGCTCAGACCTTTTTGAACACCAGCGAGGCGTTGGTGCCGCCAAAGCCGAAGCTGTTGCTCATCACCAGGTCCAGATTCTGGTTGTCCATGCGCTCCCGAACGATCGGGTAGCCTTCGGCGCCTTCATCGAGGGTCTGGATGTTGGCCGACGGAGCAATGAAGCCCTCGCGCAGCATGATCAGGCTGTAAATGGCCTCATGCACGCCTGCCGCACCCAGGGCATGGCCGCACAGGGGCTTGGTGGAACTCAGCGGCGGGATTTTGTCGCCGAAGGTTTCCTTCAGTGCTTTCAGCTCGGTGATATCGCCTGCCGGGGTGCTGGTGCCGTGAGTGTTGACGTAGCTGATCTCGCCGTCCAGATGCTTCATGGCCTGCTTCATGCAGCGCACCGCGCCCTCGCCGCTTGGGGCAACCATGTCGGCACCGTCGGAAGTCGCACCGAAGCCGACGATCTCCGCCAGAATGTTTGCGCCGCGTGCTTCTGCGTGTTCCAGCGCTTCGAGGGCCAGAACACCGCCGCCACCGGAAATAACGAAACCGTCCCGGTTGGCGTCATAGGTGCGGGACGCCAGTTCCGGTGTGTCGTTGTACTTGGTGGACAGGGCGCCCATGGCGTCGAACAACAGACTCAGGGTCCAGTGGATGTCCTCGCCGCCGCCGGCAAACATTACATCCTGGCGCCCCAGCGCAATCAGGTCTGCAGCGTGGCCAATGGCGTGTGCACTGGTGGCACAGGCGGAGGTAATGCCGTAGTTGATGCCGCGGATGCCAAAGCCGGTTGCGAGGGAGGCGTTAATGGCGCTGCCCATGGTGCGGGGCACGCGGTAGGGGCCCACCCGGCGGATGCCGCGGTCGCGGTGTGTGTCGATGGAATCGAGCAGTTCAACCGTGGAGGCGCCACCCTGGCCGAAAATAATGCCTGTGGTGTCGGCCTTGATGTGTTGGTCGGTCAGGCCGGCCTGTTCGATGGCTTCAAGCATGGCCAGGTAGGTATAGCCTGAGGCCGGGCACATGAAGCGCCAGAGTTTGCGGTCGATCAGTTCCGGAAGGTTCAGGTTTATCTGGCCACAGACGTGGCTGCGGAGGCCCTTGTCCCGTGCTTCTTCGCTGAAGCCGATGCCGGGACGGGAATCCCTGAGGGACTGGGCAACGTCCTTCTGGTTGGTGCCAAGGCTGGAAACAATGCCCATACCAGTAATTACAACACGACGCATCTTGTTAACTCCTAAAAATCATCGGTCGAGGTGAACATGCCAACCCGGAGGTCCTTGGCGGTGTAGATTTCCCGGCCGTCCACTTCCATCCGGCCATCGGCAATTGCCATGGTCAGTTTGCGCCTGATCACGCGCTTGAGATCCAGGCGGTAGGTCACCTTTTTGGCAGTAGGCAGCACCTGGCCGGTAAACTTTACTTCACCGGAACCCAGGGCACGGCCCTTGCCTTCTCCGCCACCCCAGGCCAGGAAGAAGCCGACCAGCTGCCACATGGCGTCCAGCCCCAGGCATCCGGGCATAACGGGATCATCAACAAAGTGCACCTTGAAGAACCAGAGGTCCGGGTTGATGTCGAGTTCCGCCAGGATACTGCCCTTGCCATACAGGCCATCGTTGTCTGCTATATGCGTGACGCGGTCGAACATCAGCATCTCATCAATGGGCAGACGCATGGAGCCAGGGAAGAGTGTACCGTGGCCACATCTGATCAGGTCTTCTTTATCAAAATGATCCGGGTTCATAGTGCCAGTATCTCAGTTACAAAATGATTTCCTCATACTTTAGCGCGAATTGGGCGTTTCGGTATTGACCTTTAGTGGATGATTGTCTTTTTTGCCGGGGTGAGGGGTTGATGGTCATCAAAGATCTGCCAGCGGCATGGTGGTAACGTGTGAACCGGCCCTTGAACAGAGCCGTTGATACACCGGATACCGTGGGATTCCTTGGGGAATATGCAACTCATGATTCGGTATGTATGGGTTTGCGGCTATGAAAAGTAAGAAATATAAATGTTCAGGGTCTTTTATTTGTCTGCTGGCCCGCAGGTATGGGGCAAGGTGGAATGGTGTAGAAGGAGGGCGCATTGATGGCACTGGATGCTGATGACATTCAGGGAAACATCTGGCGTGAGGGGGAGTGGGTTGTAGCCCGGCTGCAACGAAAAATCGGATATGCGCCCGAGGTCGTCTGGAAAATGCTGACGGATTCCGTGTGCCTCAGCCAGTGGCTGGCACCGGGCACTCTGGAACAGGAGCGGGGTGGCAGGGTCAAGCTGGATTTTGGCAACAGTGGCACACCCATCGATTGCCGGATCAGCGCTTGCGAACCCCCCTGTCTGCTCGCGTATTCCTGGAGTGCCGGCGATGATCCGGAACGGCCACTGGTCTGGGAGTTGTCCCCGGACGGTGGCGGGACGATCCTTACCCTCACGCTTTTTCTCCCTGACGACGAGTTGATCGCCATTGCCTGTGCGGGCTGGGATGCGCACCTGGAAATGCTGATGGCGGCGATGGAAGGCATCAGAATTTCATTTCCGGCCGCCCGTTTTCACGAGTCGCGGTCCGCATTTGCCGAGTTGGCGCGGAAAAAACTGGCAGCCTGAGTGGGCTGAACGGTAAAGGCAGGCTCCCGGGCCTGCCTTTTTTCGTCTGCCTTTATTCGAGTGTTCCGGGCGTTTATCCGTCGCGGCCGTCCGGGCGTGGACTGGCCAGTACCCGGGTGTAGCGGAACAGGAACATACCAAACGCGAACAACCAGAGCAGCGCGCTGGTGCTGATTCCCGGATGCCAGCTGATAACCTCGAAGGCTGTCAGCACCCGGATAAGTGCGGCCAGGTGAATGGCGATGAATGCGGTCACCATGCCTGTGGGCAGAACCAGCGGCCGGCCGGTGTGACCGAGGGAGACGCGGGCGATGACGCCGAAAATCAGGCAGGCCACTGCGCCGGTGCCGGCGGCGTGGCTCCAGGCGTTGGATGGCCAGCCGGCAAGCAGTGTGCCGGCCAGCAGGAACAGGGCCACGGGCACCCAGAGGATGGACAGGTGCAGAATCCAGAGCAGTGGTTCCTTACGAACCAGCCAGCCTTTCCAGCCTGCCAGTCGCACCAGCATCAGGGTGCCTGCAACAATGGCCAATACGCCGGTGACGGTTTGCCAGCCAGTGACCAGGGAGACCATCAGCAGAATCAGGCTGAACAGCGTGGTCATATCCAGGGCTGGAACAGTTTTCACGGCAGCGCTGTCCAGCCCTCGTTGACGAAGCCAGCCGGTGGTGAAGGCCGGAGTGATGCGCCCACCAATGATGCTGATCAGCGCCATGGCCATGATCAGGGCACCGTAGCTGAAGGTCATATCCAGTTGGGTCAGGAATCCTATCTGCATCAGCCAGAGTAGCCCCAGAACCAGCAGGATCAACAGCTGGCGCTTCTGGCGGGCGCGCCAGATCCGCCAGCCGGCATCCAGCATGACCAGGGGCAGAAATGCCAGGTTCACGGTATGCACAAGCCAGTCCGGCAGGCCCGCACCGAAAGCAAGCAGCAGGCGGCCGGCCAGCCAGACGCCCCAGAGCAATACCAGTCTGGTTCCGTAGGTGCGCTCCGTCTGGGTCCACACGCAGACTGCGGTCAGCAGGAAGCCGGCGATGCCTGCCGACAGGAAACCGAACAACATCTCATGCTGATGCCAGAACAGGCCCGGCAGGGCCAGGGGCAGGCTGATCACACCATTGACCTGCATGATCCAGAGGGGGATCGCAAGCAGCGCCAGTACCGTCATGGAAAGGAAGAAAATCCGGAACGGATAGCTGAAAAGCTGGCTGACGCTGGCGGCTTCGGTTTGGCTGGTGGTGGGGATCGCCGGCATGGTTGTCTCCGCTTATACATATAATTACAGTACATGTTATACGCGAGCCGATAGAAAGAACATACCCGGTTCGGGGTATCTTTGCGTACAATGCCGCCATCGTTTTGATTCACAACGGGATGATTTATGAGTGCCTATCTAATTCTCAAGCACCTGCACATGACCACGGCCTATCTGACCGTTGTGCTGTTTGCTCTGCGTCTGCTGCTGGATGCGGTTGGCAGGCCCGACTGGCGGAAAACACCGTTGCGCTGGATTCCGCATGCGAATGACACGGTCCTGCTGATAGCGGCCATCAGCCTGTTGTTTGTGACGCCCTGGATGCCATTTGTGCATGGCTGGCTGACTGCCAAGATCTTGCTGTTGATCGGCTACATCATTGCCGGTCTGTTTGCCCTGAAAACCTCTCTGGGCAGGCCGGCCCGGGTGTTTGCAGCCATTCTGGCGTTCGTCCAGATCGGCGTCATTTTCCACCTGGCCATGACCAAGCCGGTGTTTGGCTGATCAGCGCCGCTCCGAGATCTGCCGGGTCAACTCCTGCAACTGTGCCTGCACCGACTGGAGCTGCCGGGCGATCTCATCCCGTTCATCGTGGGCTTTCTGGGCCTGCTTGGCGTTCTGCTCCTCGCCCATGACCTCCAGGATGGCGCCGATCATCATGTTCAGGAAAACAAACGCTGTCAGGAAGATGAACGTGATGTAGAAAACCCAGCTCAGCGGGTATTGCTCCATGGTGGCGTACATCACATCTGTCCAGTCCTCGAAGGTGGCCACCCGGAACAGGGTCAACATGGCAATGGCCACGTCGCCCCAGAGCTCCTCGTCCACACTGGCGAAGAACATCGAACCAATGGCCGCGTAGATATAGAAAATGATGAACATCAGCAGGGCGATGTAGCCCATGCGCGGAATCGCTTTTAAAAGCGAGTTGATCAGGAACCGGAGTTCCGGGACCACGGATACCAGGCGCAACACCCGGAACACCCGCAAGAGGCGCCCCAGCAGCACCGCTTCAGAATTATCCAGAGGAATAAGGCTGCCGATCACCACCAGGGTGTCGAACAGGTTCCATCCGTCGAACAGAAAACGTTTCTTGTTGGCGCACACGCCGAAGCGGAACAGTATTTCCACCAGGAAAAGCAGTGTAATGGCGTTGTCCATTACGATCAGCGACTTTTCCACCAGGGGTGGCAGGTCATAGGTTTTGGCACCAATGGTCAGTGCCGACAGGATAATGATGGTGATGACTGCGCCCTGAAAAAACTTGCTGGACTCAATGCGGCGGAGTTTCTCGAAACCGGAGGCGGGGCTTAATTGGGGCGACATGGCAGACAGCGGCTCCAGATAATTCGGGGAAGGCCGAATTCTAAAGGGCCGGGACTGAATTGGATAGCCTGAATGACAGTCGACACCTGTCGTGAGGCGCGCAACTGCGCGCAATTAGCAGGATTTATTCAGCTTGATCAGAAATATTCATTCGTCCGATCCGGAAACTCTTCCCATAATCAGATCACAAACAATTTTGGCTTGAGTTTTGAAGAAGCCGTTGCATTCCATGATTCACGCCTCCGTGATTGCCTCGGCCGTGGTTGTCTTCGGCGAGCCTTATGCGGGAGGCTGGATTACCCCGGCGTTGTCCCTGATTCTCGCGTTTGTGCATAGAGGCGTAGGGCAATGTTAGGTTATGGCTTTTTCCGGTTGAGCGGATAAAACAGCTGTGGCGAGGCCAATTCCGGCAAGTCCGTTCGTTCCTCGTTGGCAGCCCACTCAAACCGCTCGGCGGACCGGATCGCATAGTGCATCCACACCAGCGCGGCAGCGACGATCACAAACATCAACATGAAATTGCTCTGCCAGATTCCGGTGAGGTCGTTCAGCACGCCGAAGGCCAGTGGCAGAATGAATCCCCCGAGTCCGCCAATCATCCCGACAACGCCACCCACAGCGCCCACGTGCAGCGGATAGTAGACAGGAATGTGCTTGTAGACCGCCGCCTTACCCAGGGACATGAAGAAACCCAGAATAAAGATCAGCGCCACGAACACCGGCAGGCTCATCTCAAGGGTAAAGCGGATATCGCCATCGATGCCCTGCACCACATACTCGGTGGGCGGATAGCTCAGCAGGAAGGTACAGACAACGGAGGCACCGAAGGTCCAGTACATCACCCGGCGGGCACCGAAGTGGTCCGACATCCAACCCCCGAGGACACGGAACAGTGACGCCGGAATGGTGTAGAGCGCGGCGATGATGCCCGCCGTTTTGATGTCCAGGCCGTAAACGCCGATAAGGAAGTGAGGCAACCAGAGCGCCAGGGCGACAAAAGCGCCGAATACGAAGAAATAGTACAAAGCAAACCGCCAGACCCTCAGCTCACGCAGCGGCTCCATCTGCTCCATGAATGATTTGGCCCTGGTGCCGGCCCGCTCTGCGGCCAGAGGGTCCTCCCTGGCCAGCAGGATGAAGACCACACCCATGATTGCCAGCACGGTGGCGTAGATCTGAGCCGTGCTCTGCCAGCCGAACGCGACCAACAGGAACGGGGCCCCGAAGTTGGTTACCGCAGCACCCACATTGCCCGCGCCAAAAATCCCCAGCGCCGTGCCCTGGCGTTCCGGTTCAAACCATGCCGCCGTGTAGGCCACGCCGACGATGAAGGCGCCACCGGCCAGGCCGACACCCAGGGCGCCCACCAGCAGCATCAGGTAAGTGGTTGCGAAGGTCAGCAGGTACACGCAGGCGGCGGTGGTGAGCATCAGGATGCCAAATACCCAGCGGCCACCATAGCGGTCCGTCCAGATACCGAGGAACAGCCGGCTGATGGAGCCGGTGAGAATCGGGGTGGCCATCAGCAGGCCAAGCTGGGTATCCGACAGCCCCAGATCTTCGCTGATGCGGATTCCGATGATGGAGAAAATCGTCCACACCGCAAAGCACAGGGTGAAGGCAAATGTGGATAAACCGAGCGCACGATATTGCTCTGGTTTTGACGGGCTATTGGCCATGCTCCGCTCCCTCCGGACATTCATTAAACGATGTCTGAAAACATCGCCTAAACCTTACCAAAAACAGGGTTTTCCGATGCGGGGCATTGGAGGTACCTCCTGCTGGGGGCGGTGGTGGTAGGTGATCGGAGCTTTTCGAGGCCGGAGGGATAGACCCTTGATTTCTCTCGTGGGGTACATGCTGCGAACGTTGATTTCCGTCAATTATGGGGGGCGCCGGAGTGTGGGCTAATGCTGGCAGATACCAATGCCTGCCCCTTACACGGGCGATGAAAAACGCCTTCGGGAGAACCCATAAAATGAACATTATGATTGCCTACGACGGTTCGAGGAACGCCAGGTTGGCTCTGGCTCAGACCATCACCATGTTCCGCGATCTCAAACCCGTGATCACCCTGGTTGCGGTTGCTGAAAACCCACGGGATATCACCTCCGGAAACGAAGACCTGTTCCAGCAGGAAGTGGCCGAACTGAAAGAGCACCTTGCTGAGGCCCTGGGAGTGTGCGAGCAGGAGCAGATTTCCGCCGAAAGCATGCTGCTTGAGGGGGATGCGCGGAAAATGCTGCTGTACGCCGCGGAGAAAAAGATCCATCCCGATATGCTCGTTATTGCGCGCCACAGCAATGAACCGGACGGCGGATTTATCGCCCGCTCGCTGACCTATTTCGTGGACGAATTGGATTACATGACCTTCGGCAGCGTGAGTTCCTTCCTCGCCCGCCGGATCCAGTGTCCGCTCCTTATTTTGCCCAGCCGTTGAGACTGGCGCCTAACCGTTTCTGTATCTGATAGCCCAGGGAGGCTGACATGAAAGTCGCAGACGTTTTCCACGTCAAAAATCCGGAAGTCAGGGCCCTGCACCTGACCTGGATCGCATTCTTTATAACCTTCTACGTGTGGTTCAACATGGCGCCGCTGGCATCCAGTATGCTCAAAAGCGTCAACTGGCTCACCGCGGATGATCTTCGCCTGTTTGCCATCGCCAACGTAGCGCTGACCATACCTGCCCGGATTATCGTGGGCATGGCCCTGGACCGCTTCGGCCCCCGCCGGGTGTTTTCGGTACTGATGGTATTGATGGCCATCCCTGCCCTGGTATTTGCGTTCGGCAACACCATGACCCAGCTCCTGGTCAGCCGCCTGGTGCTCAGCTCCATTGGTGCCAGCTTTGTGGTGGGTATCCACATGACCGCCATGTGGTTCAAACCGAAAGACATCGGCTTTGCCGAAGGCTTCTATGCTGGCTGGGGCAATTTCGGTTCCGCTGCCGCGGCAATCACCTTGCCGACCATCGCCCTGCAAATGTATGGCGGTGAAGATGGCTGGCGCTGGGCCATCGCCCAAAGCGCGATCGTGATGGCGGCTTACGGCGTTTACTACTGGTTCGCGATTACCGACGGCCCTGTTGGCACGGTTCATCGCAAGCCGCGCAAGGCGGTGGCGCTGGAAGTCAGCAACTGGGGCGACATGATCAAGCTGATCCTGTGGACCATTCCGCTGGTGGGTGTGCTTGGTATTCTGGTCTGGCGTATCGAAAACATGGGGTACCTGAGTGCCACCGGAGCGGCCATCTGTTACGCTGTGATTGTCGCCATTGTGGGCTACCAGATTGTCCAGATCCTGAGGGTGAACGTGCCGATCCTTAAAAAAGGCGTGCCCGAGGATGACAAATACCCGTTCAACAGCGTTGCTGCGCTGAACAGCACCTACTTCGCGAACTTTGGTGCCGAGCTGGCGGTGGTTTCCATGCTGCCGATGTTCTTCGAGGAAACCTGGAGCCTGAGCGCCACCGCTGCCGGCCTGATCGCTGCTTCCTTCGCCTTCGTGAACCTGGTGGCACGCCCGATGGGTGGCCTGGTTTCAGACCGTATGGGCAATCGCCGGTTTGTGATGCTCAGCTACATGTTCGGGATCTCGGTGGGCTTCGCGCTGATGGGCCTGATGAACTCCAACTGGCCCCTGATCATCGCCGTGGGGATCACCGTGTTCACATCCTTCTTTGTGCAGGGTGCGGAAGGTGCGACATTCGGAATCATTCCCTCTATCAAGCGTCGCCTCACCGGCCAGATTTCCGGGATGGCGGGTGCCTATGGCAATGTGGGCGCGGTGGTGTACCTCACTATTTTCACCTTTGTAACGCCCTCTCAGTTCTTCTACATCATTGCCGGTGGCGCATTTGTCAGCTGGCTGCTGTGCATGATGTGGCTGAAAGAGCCTGAGAGCGGGTTCTCGGAGGAATACCACGTGTCTTCCGTGGATCTGCAGATTGAAGAGGAAGAGCGTCGCCGGCAGGCTGTTGTTGTCGGATAACCTGATAGCCAGCAGCCGTAAAGCCGCCGGGTCACCCCCCGGCGGCTTTTTTGTTTTTGTCGAATGCCTGTTTCGATACTCAGAAATGGTAATAGCCAAACTTCATATAGGTGATTCCGGGACAGAGGATGAGCCTCCAGGCCAGCTCAACATCGTCGCTGAACTCCGGATCGTAAGCCCTTACGGTGTCGATCAGGCACTCCAGCCATAGGTCGTAGAGGTGCGGTTTGATGTTGAGTTGACGGGCACTGTGCAGGTAGGCCGTCCGACGGAGAACGTCGTCAATAATGCCGCTTGCGTAAAACGAAACCAGGCTGAAAAACGATTTCTTCAGCATATGTCGTTGTTCTGCCATATCCGTATTGCGAAAGAGCATGCGGACTTCCGACGACGACATCAGAAAGCGGCGGTAAAAGGCTTCAAAAAAGTCCGGACTGCCGGGACGGGGTATTACGACACGTTCATAGCTGGCGTCAAAGATATCATCGAAGGACATGACTGGCTCCGACCGGCGAGAGGGTTGCGCTTCGCCCCTGTTTAAAACCTAGCACTGGTCAGTCTTACTGCCAAATGCAAACCTTAAGACGGAGCTACTGCCTCCGTACCGCAAACAAAAAAACCGACCCCATCGCTGGCGCCGGTTCTGTTACGGGCAGTGTCAGCTCTACGGATTCTTGATGTAGGCATTCTTGCGCAGGTAGAACCACCAGTTAACTACCAGGCAGAGGGCGTAGAACACCGCAAACCCATACATGGCCACTTCCGGTGTGCCGGCCTGGATTTCCTGGCCCATCACCCGTGGCGCGATGAATGCACCGTAGGCAGCAACCGCTGATGTCCAGCCCAGAACCGGGCCTTTCTGCTGCTGGTTAAAGATGAAACCGATGCTGCGGAAGGTTGAGCCGTTGCCGATACCGCTGGCGGCGAACATGATAATGAACAGAATCAGGAAGGGCGCAAAGTAGACGTTCGGATCGGTGGAGTTGTACGCCAGCATCATCACGTAGCCGGTGGCCACAGAGGCGGCAACCATCACAACCGAGATGATCTGGGTAACGATGGAGCCGCCGACCTTATCGGAAATCCAGCCGCCGACCGGGCGAATGAGGGCGCCCACAAACGGCCCCATCCAGGCCCAGGTCAGTGCGCTCGGCGCATCAGGGTTCACCACCCGGGTTACCGTGCCGTCGGCAGCAACGTCCATCATGTTCCCGAAGATAACGCTGATGGACAGCGGCAGGGCGGCGGAGAAGCCGATAAACGAGCCGAAGGTCAGGATGTAGAGCACGGTCATGGACCAGGTGTGCTTGTTGCTGAAGATGGCAAACTGGTTCTGGATGTTGGGCTTGATGTCGCCCGGGATCAGCCGCAGAAGAATCAGCGTGAGCACGATGGTCAGGGGCAGGGCCAGCCACATGTTCAGCACGCCCAGGGCCCAGACGCCTGCAATGGACGTCAGAATGCCGACGCCATAGAGGCCAAGAATCTTGCCAAACGCCGAAAGCGGATTACCGGGATTCGGGGTAACCACTTTCAGGTTGTTCATGCCGAACCAGCCGGCAAACGCCAGCGGAATCAAAAACACCAGCCAGATAAATCCGGCGTTCTGGATCCAGGTGTCGGTACCTGCCTCAATACGGCCGATAAGGGTGCCGCTGGGGCTTTGCAGTTGCATCGGGTCACCGGCCAGGGCGCCGAAGATGCCAACGGTCATCACCAGTGGAATGACGACCTGCATGGTGGTCACGCCGAAATTACCCAGCCCGGCGTTCATGCCCAGGCCGTAGCCCTGTTTGCTTTTCGGGTAGAAGGTGCTGATGTTGCTCATGGAGCAGGCAAAGTTGCCACCACCGATACCGGAGAGCAGCGCCAGGGCCTGGAACACGATAAAGGGTGTATCCGGGTTCATCAGGGCGATGCCGGTACCGGCCGCCGGGATCATCAGCAGGGCGGTGGTCAGGAACACCGTGTTCCGCCCGCCGGCAATCTTGATCATGAATGAGGCCGGTATCCGCAGGGTTGCGCCGGACAGGCCTGCAATCGCAGAGAGGGTAAACAGCTGTTCAATGCTGAAGGGAAAACCCAGGTTTTTCATCTGGGCGGTGATCATTCCCCACATCAGCCAGACGGCAAAGCCCATCAGCAGGCTGGGGATGGAAATCCACAGGTTGCGGGAAGCAATGCGCTTGCCCTCCCGCTCCCAGAATTCTTCATTCTCGACATCCCAGTTTTCGATGTCTGCGTTGGTTTTGGCCATGATTTTGACTCCCTCGGTTAACGTGCCCCTGACCGCAAACCTGGCGGCATCCGGGTTTCTCGACACCATTGTGCAAAGCAGGGCAGGGAGTCATGCTTGATATTTCTCAAGGACAAAACGGCGTGTCAGTTGACCGGTTTCCCGGCGAAAATACCGATGCGTTTTTGTTTCTTAAAATATAATAAAATCAATTGAGTACGATGGTGATATCTCGAAATGAGTAGGCATTCAGACTGCTGGCGCAGTAGAGGTAGCCAATCATTTCCGGCGGTTCTGGCTATGCCGGAACAGTACAACAAGCTGCAGGGCGACGAGAGCGTAGGTGCCGGACCAGCTCACAGCCGACAACCAGAGTACGTGGGGTTTCGCGAAAGGCGTTACGCCCGCATCAAGCCGAGCGAGCACCGCAATAGCCATACCGACAGCAATACCGATAACCTGCCAGGAGGGTGGCGTGGTCCGTCTGGCGCGCTGCCAGGCCAGCCGGAGCATGACACTGGTGGACAGCGTGCCAAGGGCGCCAATGGTGATCAGATGCATGGCGGGGATTGGGTCAGTTCCCTGCAAAAGACTGAACCCGGTGGCGCCGGCGCCTGCCGCCAGCCACAGATAACCAAGGGCCAGAACCAGCAGGTCCGGCCGGTTTCCGCAATGCCAGAGCTCCCAGCGGATAGCGCGAATCACAATCAGAACTGCCGAGATCAGCAATAAGAGTCCTGCCCCCGCAGCCGCGAATGGCAGAAAGGTCAGAACCAGTGCCAGCGGCAGAATGATCAACAGCATCCCTTCAATCCGTGGTTGCACCCTTGCCTCGAGGGGAATGCCTCTTTTCTCCAGGGTTCCCGCCACTGCCGGCGCGATGATTCTGCCCCCGATAAACGTCATCAGCAGCAGCAGGCCGACAATGGCGGCCATCATTACCGGCCGGGTTCCGGGCATTGGCTGAATACTTCCGGCCAGTATGCTATTGGCAAACCAGAAAACGACCGACAACAGGCAAAGAATCAGAATCAGCGGGCCTGTAATCCGGTTACGCCATTTTTTTGCAGCCTGGAATCTTGGCACGGCGTGGCGGGCGAGCAACAGGGCAAAAGCCGGGCTGAGCAGTTGAGCGGCCAGGTTCTCCGGAGCCAGAAGCCAACTGATCCGGGCGAGGATCCACAGCAGAAATAACAACGCAAGTACGCGCCGTGGTTGGGGGCCAAGGGTGTAGCCTGCAACAAGGGCCAGGGCGAAGCCGAAAATCAGTTCATGGCCATGCCCTGAGCCCAAAAGCCCCGGAGGCCAGTCTGTGCCAGACAGGGCGCTGTATACGGACAGAGGCACCGCCAATGCAGCCAGAAGCGAGGCCGCAGGAAAGAACAGCCAGAACGCATGCATGTTTTTACGGGGCATCCCCGAGTTGTCCGAAGTCATCTCGTGTCCTTGACCCGTTCACGTCCCGGGGCTATCAGTAAAAATAACATGGGGTACATTGTAAAGGTGCATCATGAATATTACACAACTTGCTCGCTTACCGTTTTCCGGCAATGGTGCCTGGTCTGAGCTTCGGCGCCTTAATCTTTCCATTCCATTCCTGGCGTGGGTTGTTGTCGTCCCTATGTCGTTCCTGCCACCGGTGCTGCTTTACTACGCAGGCACGCACTATGGGGATGGTTTTATTCAGGGGTTCGGTGACAAGCAATGGCGGTTTATCACCACCATTCTGTTTCTGGCCGAACTGCTCACGTTTTTTGTCATGGGGTGGCTGATTCACGCCGTGATGAACAGCCATCAATTGAAGATGAGTTACGGGGATGCCTATCTGCTGGCCGCAATTGCTCCGCTGCCGCTTTGGCTGTCGTCACTGGCGTTGCTGGTGCCGGCTCTGGCGGTGAGCGTGGTTGCGGTGTTTGCAGGGTTGTTCCTGTCCTGTGCGCTGGTATATCAGGGCGTTCGTTCCCTGTGTGAGCGAACGGATAATGACGTGGTAGCCATGTCTGCCACCTACATTGTTATGGCGGCGTCCTTGCTTGCCTGGGGCGTACTGATGGCGATGGTGTGGGGGTTCTGATCAGGCTGTGTAGGGCAGGACGCCGAAATAAATGGCGCTGAAATGGCAAGCGCTGCCGCCGATCACGAACAGATGCCAGACGGCGTGCATGTAGGGAATGCGGTCTGCCAGATAAAAGGCGACGCCGGCGGTGTACAAAATGCCGCCGGCGATGGTGAGGTTCAGGGCCGTCTCACTCAGGCTGGCAATCAGATCCGAGGAAGCGAAGGTGATCAGCCAGCCCATGGCCACGTAGATACCGACACGCGCCAGCTTGAAGCGGTTCCTGAAAATAACCTTAAGCACCACGCCTGTTATGGCCAGCGACCAGATTACCGCAAACAGCGTCCAGCCCACGGTTCCCCGCATGTTCACCAGGAGAAAAGGCGTGTAGGTGCCCGCAATCAGCAGGAAGATGGCGCAATGGTCAAGGGTTTTGAAGGCGCTCTTCAATTCCGGACGCCGGGCGCCGTGATAAAGGGCAGAAGCCATATATAGCAGAATGAGAGAAGCACCAAAAATACCGAAGCTGACAATTTTCCAGACGTCACCGAGCTGACTGGCACCCACGATCAGAGCGATGGTCCCGACAACGCTGAGCAGGGCACCCAGACCATGGGTGGCACTGTTAAGCCACTCCTCGATGCGATGGTGGATGTTTTGCGCAGGGGATGGAGCTGTTGTCATCGAAAGGTCTTCCGTATTAGTCATGCTCATAAACTACTTGAGCGTACAGGTGTACGCAATAGTCGGGGATGAACATCCTGTGACCCTGTTCAGAAAAACTGAACGACCTGCTGGAAAACTTCCGGTTTTACTGTAATCCGTCGCTGGTTATTCTGAGTTTACCAAATGACAGACAGAGGAGGTTTTTCCGATGGCAAAAGTACTTGTCCTTTACTACTCGATGTACGGCCATATCGAAACGATGGCGAACACAGTCGCTGAAGGTGCCAAAGACGTAGACGGCGCTGAAGTCACCATCAAGCGAGTGCCGGAAACCATGGCTGATCAGGCGTTTCTGAGCGCTGGTGGCAAGGCGGAACAGGAAGCCCCGGTGGCAGATCCGAAGGAGCTGGCGGATTACGATGCCATCATCTTCGGCACTCCGACCCGGTTCGGCAACATGGCCGGCCAGATGCGCACCTTCCTGGACCAGACCGGTGGCCTGTGGGCCGGAGGCAAACTCCACGGTAAGCTGGCCAGTGTATTCACCTCTACCGGAACCGGTGGCGGCCAGGAGCATACGATCAGCTCGTTCTGGACCACGCTGGCCCACCACGGCATGGTGATCGTGCCCTTGGGCTATGGGATTCCGGAGTTTTTCGACATTTCCGAAGCCAACGGCGGAACGCCCTACGGTGCGTCCACCATCGCCGGTGGGGACGGCTCCCGGCAGCCCAGCGAGAAAGAACTGACGATTGCCCGTTATCAGGGCAGGCATGTGGCTGAGCTGGCGGTAAAGCTGCACGGCTAACAGCAAAGTATTGGTCAGGCGTTGAGCGTTTTTCAGGGCAGAAGGTGAGAGCTTGCTGCCCATTTTTTTATGTTGTAGCCGGCCCTGTTCCGGAGCTTACGACCGGTTGCCTGCAGCACCGGTTTTCAGTCGGGAGAAGGTGGCAGGAACCACTCCCAGCCAGGACGCCAGCTGATTGTCTGGTACACGCCTGACCAGTTCCGGATATTCTTCAAGCAGCAGCTTATACCGTTCCCGGGCGGGCATCGTGTGCTTCCGGAACTCCCTCATGCTGGTCAGCTCCGCTATCTCCTCGGTCAGGGCAAGGGCGAATCTCGGCCAGAGCCCCTCACCGTGAGACTGGATCGCGGACCGGAAAGCGGAAAAATCAGCCATCCAGGCGGTTACCGGCGTTACCGTGGTCAGGCAGAGTGTGTTTCGTACGGTGCGGCTGCGGCCAAAGACCGGCCAGACCATATCGCCCTCGGAAAAGAAATGGTGTACGGAGACCTTGCCGCTGGGTGCTTCCCGGAAAAGCCGCAGGATGCCGTACTGAACCAGGTAAACGTTCGCCCAGGGGGTGTCGTGCTTCTCCATGGCGGTTTCGGCGTCAACCCTGCACGGATGAAACAGGCGGGCCAGGTCTGCCAGAAACCGTGCGTCCGGATCGTTTTCATGGCCTGCCAGGCGGATACCGAATACCCGGCTCAGGCCATTCAGTAGCGCCGTTGACTCTGGTGCGGTATCTTGCCGGATGATATCCGTATTGTCTTCTCCGAGCATGCAGGGGGGCGAGGATACGTCTGGCCTGAAAATTGAATTCATGGCTTTGACCCTGTTTGGACTGTGGGTCAATTATCGTATCAAAAAAGCATGTTTTGAAATGACTTAAATCATTAAGGCTTTTTCACTGAATCGATTAGAGCAGCGAAGTAGCGGGAGGGCCAGGGATGGCTCGGTGAAGACGGGGTTGAAGACGGGGTTGAAGACGGGGTCAGATGAACGCTTTCATCTGACCCCAGGTTCACAGGTTCACAGGTTCACATCTGACCCCGGGTTCATTCCTGCTGGCCATCAGAGTAAGCCCTCAGTGACTGGTCCCTTCCTCATAATTGATCTTGTTCCAGACATTGTATTTGCCGGAGGGTTTGTTCATCGGAATGCGCTTTTCTTCCTCCAGCGTGTCTGCGTTGTAGACGATGACGGCGCCGTCCTTGTCCCAGATGCTCAGCAGCAGTTTTTTGCCGTATCGGTCAAACTCCACATGGGCAGCAACTTTGCCGGGAGCGGGTTGTAACGTTTTGACGATTTCAAGCGTCTGCTTGTCGATAACGTGGACCTTGTCCTTGTTGGGGCCGAAGAATACGTCCACCCAGGCGTAGCGGGAGTTCTCGTGGCTGCGCATGAAGAATCCGGGACCTTGCGTTTCCAGAGTTTTGATCACCTCCCAGTTGTCCATGTCGATTATGGAAACGGCGCCTGTCCGGAAGTGCGGAGTGGCCATGACCCGTTTGCCCTGGTACTCCCAGGTAATGCCGGAGCCCAGGTGCGGCATGCCGGGGAGAGGGAGTTCGGCGATGGTGTTACCGGTGTCGAGGTTGATCACGTAGCCGTGCTTGCCGTCGCGGGCGGCGCCGATGAGGTGTTCGTAGCCAGGGTCGAAGAAGAAGTCGTCCAGCCAGGTGTCGGTTTGCATCCGGCGGATTTTGGCCTCGCCATCTTCCACATTGATTTCCCAGGCTTCGGGAATGTCCTTCAGGGCGGCGATGAAGCTGTCCCTTGGTGGGGCCGCGTACACGGCGCTGACCCGGGAGCTTTCACCGGCGTCGTTTTCCACCGGGACGATGTCCATGAGTTCAAGGTTGTCGGCATCGAACAGCACCAGGGTGTGGGGCAGGTAGTTGGCGGCCATTACGTAGTTGCCATCAGCGGAGACGGCGATGTTGCGCATGTTGATGCCGGCACGCACTTCCGCCACCACTTTCAGGTTGTACAGGTCGTATTTGGTGATCCAGCCGTCCCGGGAGCCAAAGTAGACGTAACGGCCGTCCGGGCTGTATTTCGGACCGCCATGCAGAGCGTAGCGGCTTGGGAAACGATGGATGGGCTCCATCTTGTCGCCGTCGAGCAGGGTAACCTGGTGGTCACCGATTTCCACCACCAGGAACAGGTTCATCATATCGGCTTGGTAAACCGGCTGATCGGGTAATGTGCCTTGTGGGTGGGGCAGCAAGTGACTGTCGAGGATGTCTGCCCGTCCCCAGGTGGGTGTGTTGGCGGGCGGGCGGTAAATGTAGTCCGCCAGCGCCGTGATGGATTCGCTGCCAAGAATATCGTTAAAGGCCGGCATCTGGGTTGCGGGCCTGCCGTTGCGGATGGTGTTCTCGGCTTCGGGCTTTTTCAGCCGGGAAAGGTTTTCTGGTAGCAGGGCAGGGCCCATGCCGCCCAGGCGATCGGAGCCGTGGCAGCTGGCGCAGTGTTGCTGATAAAGCGCCCCGGTTTCCGGGGCTGGGCTGGCTTGCAGCGATGCGGGGATCAGCAGGCTGGCGGCCAGAATCAGCAGGGCGTTTTTTTGGTTCATCATGTCAGCCGGCCCCTGCACTGGCTGCAACGGCCTCACTCTGGCCGCAATGCCAGCCTGCTGTGGAGGGTTGCGCCAGTTTGTCTGCAAGACGGACAACCTCACCGACAATGATCAGTGTCGGGGGCTGGAAACCTTCACGGAGAATGGTCGCTTCCAGGTCTGCCAGGGTGGTGACCGCCATGTGTTGTTGTGGCGTGGTTCCCCGCTCCACCAGGGCCACAGGGCAGTCTCCCGGCACGCCATGGGCAGTGAGTTCCCGGACAATGGTCGGGGCATTGTGGAGCCCCATGTAGAACACCCGGGTCTGGCCCGGCGCTGCCAACACACGCCAGTTCAGTTCCAGGGACTGGTCGGCCTTGCGGTGGCCGGTTACGAAGGTCACGCTCTGGGAGTAATCCCGGTGCGTCAGTGGGATGCCACAGTATGAGGCGCAGCCGGCGGCGGAGGTGATGCCTGGTACCACCTGAAAATCGATGTGGTTGTCCACCAGGAACTCCGCTTCCTCGCCACCACGGCCAAAAATATATGGGTCACCGCCCTTGAGGCGCACAACCCGGCGCTGTTTCACCGCCAGTTGCACCAGCAGTTCATTGGTGTCTTCCTGGGGTACATAGTGGCAACCGCTGGCTTTGCCCACGTGGATGCGTTCGGCAGCCGGGTTCACCAGTTCCATGATCTGGGGCGACACCAGGCGGTCATACACGATGGCATCGGCCTGCTGTATCAGCATCAGCGCCCGCAGGGTCAGCAGGCCGGGGTCTCCCGGGCCGGCTCCCACGATGGCTACCTCTCCGGCCCGTAAGGGTTGTTCCGCCAGTTGGAACTCCACCAGGCACTTCTTCCTTTGACTGGTTGTCATGATGCTTGTCCTTAGAGGTTGTGAACCGGAATCTCGGTAACCGGGGCGGCGACGCGCCGGGGCATATCAAGGACACCGATTTCGTCATTGGTGAGGTAACAGCCGGGATCCTCTTCCCAGAAATCACCGGAAATGTTGTAGGCCCGTACCCGGGTGTTGCCGTTGCAGATGGCCAGGTAACGGCAGTCGGCGCAGCGGCCTTTCACCGGCCTTGGTGTCTGGCGGAAACCCGTCATCAGCGGGTCGCTGGCTTCGGACCAGATCCGGGAAAAAGGTTGGTGCCGGACATTGCCCAGGTTGTAGTCCCACCAGAAGGTATCCGGATGAACCTCGCCGAGGTTGTCGATATTGGAAATATTCACGCCAGAGGCATTGCCACCCCAGTACGTCAATCGTTGTTCCAGGGCCGGAACCTGATCGGGGTAGTGTTCCGCGGCCCACTGCAGCAGGAAGGGGCCGTCGGCATCGTTGTTGCCGGTGACGTATTCCCGTTCGATGCCGCGCCGGAGCTCGTCGTGGCAGTGATCGAACAGCAGGGTCATGGCTTCCCGGGTCATCTCGTACCAGGCATCCCGCTTACGGTTGCGGCCGCCCCGGCCGGAGTAGTTCAGGTGCGACAGGTAGAACTTGTCGATGTCGTGTTCGTCCAGCAGTCTGAGCATGTCTGGCAACTGGGGGAAATTGTCCTGGGTGAGGGTGAAGCGAAGGCCGACCTTGATACCCGCCTGCTTGCACAGTTCAACCGCTTTCATGGAGGCCGCGAAGGCTCCTTTTTTCTGGCGGAACTCGTCGTGGGTCTGTTCCAGTCCGTCGATGCTGATACCCACGTAGTCGTAGCCGGCCTCGGCGATTTGCCGGATATTCTCTTCGGTGATCAGCGTGCCATTGGTGGACAGGCCGACATAGAAACCCATGGCTTTGGCCCGGTGGGAGATGTCGAAGATATCCGGGCGCATCAGCGGCTCGCCGCCGGACAGGATCAGCACGGGCACGCCGAAGGCCTTGAGGTCGTCCATCACGGTGTAGACCTCATCAGTGCTCAGTTCGCCCTTGAAATCCACATCGGCGGAGATGGAATAGCAGTGTTTGCAGGTCAGGTTGCAGCGTCGAATCAGGTTCCAGATTACCACCGGGCCGGCCGGTTTCGGAACCGGGCGCACGGGAGCCGGGTTCATCAGGCTCTTGATGTAGCGGGTCATTCTGAACATGGTGCTTCCTCTCTCATGATTTCCGCAGCCGCAGACCGGTTTTTTTCAGGATGGCCGAGCTGTAAAGAATGGTGTGCCCCCGGCAGGTGTCTCCGAGCACTGACTGAATCTGCGAAGCCTTGGCCTCGACTTCGTCACGGCTGGTGCCGTGAACCATGGCGAACAGGTTGTAGTGCCAGTAGGGCAAGTGGCGCGGGCGCCGGTAACAGTGGCTGACGAAGGGCAACTCGCCCACCTGCCGGCCCATGTCGGTGATGGCGTCGTCGCGGACATCCCAGACCGTCATGCCGTTGAAGCAATAGCCCAGGCGGTAGTGATCGGGGACGGCGGCGACCCGGCGGATAACGCCGGCGTCCTGCATGCGCTGAAAACGGGCCAGAACCTCGTCGGCCGGCAGCCCCAGTTCCTTGCCCAGGGTGCCCCAGGGATCCGGCACCAGGGGCAAACCGCCCTGGGTGGCCAGGATCAGTTTCCGGTCCAGCTCGCAGAGCACGTATTCCTGGTCAGACCGGGAAGTGGAGATGGACATGGAACTCTTCCTCTTTCGGCATGTTGTAGACGGCATAGCCGGTTGCGGATTCGATGGCGGCAATTGCCCGGGCGATGTCGTCCGGGGCTTCCGTGGCCAGAACAAACCACATGTTCAGTTCATGTTCCCGGCGGTAGTTGTGGGCCACCTCGTCGAAGGCGTTGACCTTTCGGGTGGCGTCCTCAAAGTCCTGCTCCGGGATTCGCATGGCGGCCAGTGTGAGGCCGCCACCCATTTCTCCGGCGTGGAACATGGGGCCGAAACGGGTAAGAATGCGACGATCCAGAAGGTCTTCAAGGGTATGCAGGAGCGCCTGCTCGGTTATGCCAAGTTCGCCGGCGACCGCTGCATAGGGCGAGTGCACCAGTGGTAGCCCCGTCTGCAAACGGTTAATGACAGCCCGTTCCATCTCGGTGAATTCGGGAGCTGCCTGAAGGCGCTCAGTCACGGCTGACATAACGGCCTCCCCGTTGCCGGTAGGCTTTGGTGCTGAACAGCACGGCACGGGGGATTTGTTCCAGGCCAAGATCGGCGGTCAGCGTTTCCAGTTGACTCAGAACCCGTTGCCGGTCAATGCCGTGAATCATGCAGAACAGGTTGTAGGGCCAATCCGGGAGTCGGCGAGGACGCTGATAGCACAGGGTGATGAAGGATGTGCGGGCCAGTGTGCGGCCCAGATCCTGAACCTCACCGTCCGGGACATCCCAGACCACCATGGCGTTGGCGGTGTAACCCAGCGTCCGGTGCCGGACCACCAGCCCGAGCCGCTTGATGAGCCCCTGGGCCTGCCACTGTCGGATGGCGGTCATCACTTCCTGTTCGGACAGCCCGGTGATCTCAGCCAGTGTCTCATAGGGCCGTGGTGTTAGCGGGAGTCCAAGTTCCAGCTGGCGCCGAAGCCGAAGCAATCCCCAGGCACTGACCGGCCCGGCCCCGGCGATTTCCGGCACCACAGCCAGATATTCCGGGGCGTGGTGAAGGTTCACGGCAGGGCCTCCCAGTCAATATCAAAGCCCAGGTCAATGTGGTGGGCCTCCACCATCGGTAGCCGAAGCATAGGGAGCCTGAGCTGGTGTTCCAGTTCATCAAGCCGCTCTTCCAGGGTGTCTTCATCGGGCGCGGTCATGACAAACCAGAGATTGTAGGTGTGCTCCCGGGCGTAGTTGTGATTCACCCCGGGAGCACGATTAACCCGGGCGGCAACCAGATCGATCTGTTCGTCGGGTACCGCCACCGCAGCCAGCAGGCTCGCGCCCGCCCGGCTGTGCTCAAAAACCGGTCCGACCCGGCTGAGAACCTGGCTGTCCTGAAGTGACTGAAGTCGTGCAATGACCTCCTCTTCGGCGATGTCCAGCTGTCGGGACATTGCTTTGTAGGGCCTGTCGCAGACGGGCAGGTCCCGCTGGAAGAGGTTGATCAGTTGTTGGTCAGTGGTATCCAGTCTCATCAGTGCTCTCCTCCGGGCCGTAACCCGTCAGTAGACGTCGTGCTGGGTGTTGTAGACGTTGAACTTCCCGGTAGGCGTTACCAGCCGTTCGTCCTTGATCACTTTTTTCAGCTTGCGGGTCTTGTCATCAACAACCACCAGGGCCGAGGTTTGTTCCTTGCCATTCCAGACGGAGAACCAGACTTCGTCGCCGGCAATGTTGTACTCCGGTTGGACCACGCGCTTGGGCCCTTCACCCAGATCTGCCCATTCGGCGATCGGCAGCACTTCATAGCCGGCGTCCAGGTTGTCGATGTTATACACGGCGACGCTTTGGCTGACCGCCTCGGCGGGATTCAGCGCGGTATCGACCCACAGGTTGTTCGATTTCGGGTGAGTCTTGACGAACAGCGAGCCGCCACCCTGGCCATTGAGGGTTCTGACCACTTTCCAGGCCTTGTCCGGATGGCCTTCGGGGTCGGTGCCAATCAGTTGGATGGTAGGATCGCCCAGGTGGCTGGTTGCCCAGACCGGGCCATGCTCCGGATCCACGAAATTGGCGCCACGGCCGGGGTGGGGGATTTTGCCAACGTCGATCAGAGCCTCGAGTTCGCGTTCTTTGGAATCGATCACTGCGATTTTGTCGGACTGGTTGGCGGCTGTCAGGAAATAGCGCAAGCTGCTGTCCCAGCCCCCGTCGTGCAGAAATCTGGCGGCATCGATGGTGGTAATTGTAACGGCGTCAAGGTTCTCGTAATTGACCAGCTTGACCTTGCCAGTCTCTTTAACATTGACAATAAACTCCGGTTGCTGAAGTGAGGAAACAATGGCAGCCACGCGTGGCTCCGGATGATATTCCTGAGTGTCCACGGTCATGCCCCGAGTGCCGACAATTTTCTTTGGCTCCAGGGTCTGGCCATCCATGATCACGAACTGTGGCGGCCAATAGGTGCCCGCGATAGCGTACTTGTCCTCGTAGCCCTTGTACTTGGAGGTTTCCACGGAACGGGCTTCAAGGCCGACCTTGATTGTGGCGACGGTCGCCGGATGCTCCATCCAAAGATCAATCATGTTGATCCTGGCGTCCCGGCCGATAACGAATACGTAGCGCCCGGAAGCAGACATCCGCGAGATGTGAACGGCGTAGCCGGTATCGATCACCTCGACGATCTCCTTGGAGTCGCCATCGATGAGTGCAATCTGGCCAGCATCCCGAAGAGTCACGCTGAACAGGTTTTTCAGATTCAGATCGTTCAGCTGCTTCTTGGGCCGGTCTTCTGGCGGCACAACCACTTGCCAGGTAGCCTTCATGTCAGCAAGGCCGAACTCTGGGGGTTCGGGTGGCTGATGCATCAGGTATTTGGCCATGAGATCGATTTCAGCATCGGTAAGCTCACCGGAAGTGCCCCAATTGGGCATGCCCGCCGGAGAACCATAGGTAATGAAGGCTTTCAGGTAGTCTATGCCCCGTTCCTGAGTGATATCTGGAGTCAGGGGTTTGCCGGTTGCGCCTTTGCGCAGAACGCCGTGACATCCGGCGCAGCGCTCAAAGAAAATCTGTTTGGCTTTTTCAAATTCGGCCTCTGTCAGGTCGGGCGCGCCTGGTGTGCGAACGACTTTCGCGGATCCGGGATCAATCGCGCTGGCGGTGCCCTCATAGGCAGTAACCGAGGGGTCGGGGTTCTTGGGAGCGGCATGAGCCGTCAGTGCGCCGAAGGACGCAACGGCGACGGCCAGTGCCAGTGGTTGGAAAAACAGGTTAGTGACTCTCATCAGGTTCTCTCCTTGGATTTAAGAGTCCCTCTAGGTTTCGCTTCTTTAGTCTGACGAACCTTGATTTATGTCATATATATGGTGTTTGGCCGCCATCTACCCTAACAGGGGTATGCCATAATAGTACTGGTGTTAGTAACCCCTTTTAACCAATATCAACGATGGGTTATATGGGTGTCGTCACGATGCCGACAACACTCGGGAGGACGCAGCGTGTGAAGGGTTTCTGGCGGGAAGACCAAAGGCGGATCCTGGTTTCGGCTGTCCTGTTGTCCGGTCTGGTCACGGCGCCAGCCGTGAGCATGGGTGACGACGCCCGGGGCCGGAATGCGGACGAGGCCCGGCTTGCCAATCTGGTGGTTCAGGATTGTGGCTCCTGTCATGGCCTCACCCTGCGCGGTGGCCTGGGCCCGCCGCTGCGGCCTGAGGATCTCGGCGAGCTTCCGGTGGAGGCCATCGCAGCCATTATCCGCGAAGGTGTTCCGGATACCGCCATGCCACCCTGGAAGCCACTGTTGTCCCCTGAAGAGATTCACTGGATCAGCCAGCAGCTGAAATCCGGTGCACTGGTTTCGCCCTGAGGGCCAACCTGGAGGAATGATCAATCATGGATCCTGCATTCAAGCGGCCCGCACAGCTGTTACTGGCACTACTTCTGGCCATCGGCCTGAGCGGTTGTCAGGCGTTTCCCGGATCGGCGGGCCCAGAACCAGAGTCCCGCCCGGAGCTCATGGGCACCGGCGATCTTGGCCTGATCATTGAGCGGGCCACCGGCTCTGTGCTGGTGATCAACACCTCCCGCCATGAGGTGCTGGGCCGAATTGCGGGTTTGGGGGATCTGTCCCACGCGTCAGTAGTCTACTCCCGGGACGCCCGATACGGCTACGTATTCGGGCGGGATGGCGGCCTCACCAAAGTTGACCTGTTGACCCGAACCATTGTCGACCGTGTGATGCAGTCGGGTAACAGCATTGGTGGTGCCATCTCCCAGGATGGCCGCTATGTGGCCGTCTCCAACTATCAGCCCGGTGGCGTGAAGGTGTTTGACAGCCAGACCCTGGAACTGGTGGCGGATGTCCCGGCCACCTATACCAGTGGGCACGGTGAGCCTGGCCAGTCAAAAACCGTCGGGCTGGTGGACGCGCCGGGAAACCTGTTTGTGTTCAGCCTGTTCGACGCGGGGGAAATCTGGACCCTCGACATGAGTGATACCTCGGCCGAAATCACCCGCTTCGAGGCGGGCAAATCACCTTACGACGCACTGATCACCCCGGACGGCCGTTACTACATTGCCGGCCTGTTTGGCGAAGACGGCCTGTCGATGCTGGATCTGTGGAATCCGGGCCAGGGAGTGACTGAAATTCTGCCGGATTATGGCAAGGGAGAGCAGAAGCTGCCGGTGTACAAGATGCCCCACCTGGAGGGCTGGGCCATCGCTGACGGCCAGGCTTTTGTGCCGGCCGTTGGTCACCATCAGGTATTGGTGGCCAACCTCAGCAACTGGTCCCTGACGGATCGCATCCCGGTACAGGGCCAGCCGGTGTTCGTGATGGCCAGCCCGGACAACCGCCGGATCTGGGTGAGCTTCGCCCACCCGGACAACAATGTGGTTCAGGTGATCGATTCACAGACCCGGGAAATCATCCGCACCCTCAAACCCGGCGATGCGGTTCTGCACATGGAATTCACGCCCCGGGGCGAGGAAGTGTGGGTGTCGGCCAGGGACAGCAACCGGGTGACCGTTTACAACACCCGTACCCTGGAGCCGGTCGCAACGCTCAGTGCCGAAAAGCCCAGCGGCATCTTCTTCACCAGCCGGGCCCATGAACTCGGCCTTTGAATCACGGCGGGCGTTGCCTGGCATCCTGCTGGCCGGCTTGTTGTTTACAACGCCTGTCAGTGCCGGGGGCGCGCGGATTCTGATCGGAGTCGAGTCCGCGACCAGTGTTACCGGGGTAGCCCGCTATCGGCTGACAGACTATCTGCGAACTCAGGGCTGCGAGGCCGATGTCCGGTTCAATACCGAGGCCCCAGGCCTTGCCCTGGCGTTCCTGCCAGGCGTTCCGGGGGGGGCGGTGCCGATTCTGGAAGCGGTCAACCGGGATGGCCAGCTTCCGGTTCCTGTCTGGGTAACCCGAGGAACGGCCGGTGTAAGGCATATCCGGGAACTGCAGGGGCGTGATCTGGCCACGGTTGCCGGCAAGGAGCCGCTGGGGGCCAGCCTGCCGCTGGCCGCGCTCAGGCAACAAGGTATCATCCCTGAGCCGGGGCGGCTCTACGAAGCCGGTGACTACAGTTCTGCCCTGGGGTTGCTGCTTCACAACAATACCCATGCGGCGGTTTCCGAGCTGGGATTTGTGAAGCCGTTTCTGACCGGGAATAACCTGGTGGTGAGCTGGCGGGGTGAACCGGTTAAGGCGGCAGGCTGGTTCCGGCAGGCCGGCTGGAACCCGGCCGCAGAGGCCTGTGAACAGGCATTGGCCCGAAGACAGCGGTCAGACGACCCGCAGATGTTTGTGATCTTCCCCGAATGGGTATTTGGCTTTGCCTTACCCGACAGTCAGTACTCAAAGGATTCAATGCAATGATATTTTACCAACCGGCAGGCAACGAGATCGAACTCTTTCAGGCCGCGGCAGATAACGGTCTGCCTGTGCTTATCAAGGGCCCCACCGGCTGCGGCAAGACCCGATTTGTCCGGCACATGGCCGAGAAACTGGGGCGGCCGGTGTACACCGTTGCCTGTCATGATGACCTGACCGCCGCCGACCTGGTGGGCCGACACCTGATCGGGCCGGAAGGCACCTACTGGCAGGACGGGCCATTGACCCGGGCAGTGCGCGAGGGCGGTATCTGCTACCTTGACGAGGTGGTGGAAGCACGCAAGGACACAACCGTAGTCCTGCACCCGCTAGCCGACGACCGGCGGGAACTGCCGATCGAGCGTACCGGCGAGGTGCTGACAGCGGCGCCCGGGTTCATGCTGGTGGTTTCCTACAACCCCGGGTACCAGAGCCTGCTGAAAGGAATGAAGCCGAGCACCCGGCAGCGCTTTGTCTCAATGAGTTTCGATTACCCGGGCGCGGCGGAGGAGCAGACAATCGTGATCGAGGAGTCCGGTTGCGACAGGGAGCTGGCGGAACGACTGGTCAACCTGGCCCGATCAATTCGTAACCTGAAGGATCACGATCTGGAAGAGGCGGCATCGACCCGGCTGCTGATTCACACCGCCCACCTGGTTCGGGCCGGCGTGCCGGTCGGCGAGGCTTGCCGTGCCGGGATGATAGAGCCACTATCAGACGACGAAGCAACGGTCAGCGCACTCATGGAGGTGGTGTATGCGGTATTCGGGAGGTCAGGCGAAGGACAGTAGTGGTGCGGTAGTGCCAGTGATCTGGTATCTGTTGAACCTGCTGGCCCTGCCGGTTATCGGGTTTTCGGTGCTGGTTTGGTTGTTCATCCGTTCCGGGGAGGCACCGGCGTTGCGACAGGCTCATACGCGCGCAGCGTTTTATATGTCGATCATCGGGGCGGTGGTGATTTTCTCCGGTGTGGGGGTACTCTGGCTGCTGTTTGGCAACACCGGTAACTTCTGGACCGGTGCCATTGTCTGGTCGATCACTCTGCACACGTCGTTTGTGCTGTGGGGGATGATCGCACTGGCTCAGGCGATTGGTGACAAGCCGCCTTATTTTCCTCAGAAACATCGGTAACCGCAGAGCTCTGGGCGGCGATCAGGGGAGGCTTTCCAAAACCGTGCGGAGCCATGTGAAGACGGGGTCAGATGAACGCTTTCATCTGACCCCATGTTCAGCTCACGGCATGAAATCCTGCAATTACTGCCACCACTACCGGCGCCCATGCTTGCGCGGCAAAGCGCCAACCAATGGGTGCATGCCGCATTTCCATGAAGTGATCGACCAGAAGAACGGCTTTCACGATCACCAGTGCAAATACCAGCCACACCAGAACGGAAGCATCAGCGCCTGCCTGCATGGCAATCACTGGCGTCATGGTGCAAACCATCAGGGCGATGTAAACCGCTAACATGGGCTCTCCTCCTTACGCCAGAACGTACAGCATCGGAAATAACACCAGCCACACCAGATCCACCATGTGCCAGTAAGACGCGCCGGACTCCATGCCATTCATGTCGTCCCCGTTGTAGTCGCCTCGCTTAACCTTCACCGCCAGTACCACCAGGATAATCTGGCCCAGTACCACGTGCATGAAGTGGAAGAAGGTCAGGAAGAAATAGAACATGAAGAAGGTGTCGGTACCCAGGTTATAGCCGTTACCGTAGAGGTCTGCGTACTCCCAGAGTTTGCCGAAGGTGTAGATGGAGGAGGCGGCGATGGCGCCCCAGAGCAACGGGGTAACGCATGGCTGGCGGTGACGGAGGCGGTGGACGGCGACGGCTACCAGGTAGCTGGCGGTGATCAGGCCGATGGTGTTGATCAGGCCGGTCCAGGGGTGTAATACCTCTCGGCCGGCGGTGAAGGTTGCCGGGTCCAGGCTGCGGGCAACGCCGAAGCCGATGAACAGGATGCCGAAAACGGCCAGTTCCGCAAATATGAAGAACCAGACGGCCAGATCGCCGGGGAGGTGATGGCGTGTCGGGGCAGATGCGTGCATGGGTGTCAGCGGGTCAGGTTCATATAGAGTTTGGGGAGCTGAAGCGGCAACTGCGCTGGGTCTTTGATCACCACGAAATGGTTGCTGCCAAAGATATAGGGCAGGTATTCGCTGGCGTCGTCGTCGATGGTGACGCAGAAGGGGGTCAGGCCAGCCTTGTGGGCTTCCTGAACCGCCATTCGGGTGTCTTCCACGCCGTATCGGCCTTCGTACAGGTCCAGGTCATTGGGTTTGCCATCGGTGAGCAGGAGCAGGATTTTCTGGTGTTCGTGGCGCCCCTGCAGCAAGCGGGTGGCCTGACGGATGGCCGCGCCCATGCGGGTGTAATAGCCCGGCTCCAGTGCCTGGATTCGACCCCGGCTGATGTCGTTGTAGGGCTCGTCGAACGATTTGATGTGATGGAAGCGCACATGGTCCCGGCGGCGTGAGGAGAAGGCAAAAATCGCAAAGGGGTCCCGGCTTGCCTGCAGGGCTTCGCTGAGCAGTTGTAAGCCGTCCCGGGCAATTTCGATCACCCGCTGGCTGTTGTTGATAAAGGTATCCGTGGACATGGAGATGTCCGCCAGAATCAGGCAGGCCAGATCACGCTGGTTCTGTTTGCAGCGGCGAAACAGCTTCTGGTCGATGACGCCGGCGCCCCGGCGGTGCTGGACTTCCCGTTCCATGCAGGCGTCCAGGTCCAGTTCCTCGCCTTCGGTCTGTCGGCGTTGCCATTGCCGGAGTGGCTTCAGGGCACTGAACTGTCGGCGGAGTCTCATGGCCGATCGGGACAGGTGGTCCGGCAGCCTGGTCGGAATAGAATCCTTGCTCAGCATTGGCTGCAGGCAGCAGAACCGTTCCCGGTAACTCTGGCTGCGCCAGTCCCATTCCGGCAGATGGATGCCGGGCCCCAGGTGCAGGTCATCATTTTCTTCCGAGGGCAGGTCCAGATCGAACTTGATGGCGGAGGAGGCTTCCCGGCGGTCTTCAGAGACAGAAATCATGTCCATGTCGTCAGCCACCGCGTCGGCATCCTCTTCCTCCGTGTCATCACCGGCCCGGTCCACAGGGATAAATTCGCTCCATGAAAACAGGCTTTCCAGCCGGAACAGCATCAGGCCCTGATCTTTATCGAAGGCGTCCACCCGTTCGGCCCGCCGGCGTTTACGTTTCTTCGCCAAACCTCCCGGTGTCGAGGCCAGGTTGTCGTCGCCGATGATCTGGCCGGTGACCTTGCCCTGAGCGAGAGTGGGGTAAAGCCAGATAACAACCGGCCAGGGATCCGATTCCGCCCCTGGCAGTGCCGGTACACTGCCTGGATCAATCAGCGCCTGGCGAATGGCTTTTTCGCGGCGACTCTCGGCTGGCGGCAGTACGCCCGGATCCGGTCGCCATTGCAGGGCGTGGCGTACCAGGCGCTGGTAAACCGGCTCCAGCCCCGGCCATCTGGCCAGCAGGGTCTGGACCATGGCCTGGTTGCCGGTCAGCCAGTCGGAGTCGGTCAGTTCACCAAGGGAGGCCAGGGCTGCCAGCCAGAGATAGAGGTCCCGGTTAACGGCTTTGGAGGGAAACAGGGCCAGGCGTTCCGGCAGCCGAAGGCTTTGCTCATCCCGCCAGGCCAGTTCGAATTTTTTGTGGGTGCCTGCCAGCTTCTGCAGGAAACGGCGCCGGGTACGGAAGTGCCGGGGTTCCGCGGTAACCAGGCTGAGGGCCGGGTCGCCGCCCAGGGCCCGGAACAGCACACCCAGGGTTCGCGCTTCGTCTTTCAGGTGTACCGCGTGCTCAGGGAACTCCCCCACGGCCTGCCGGGTAATGTACTCGTGCCATTTGAAGCCTACCCACTCTTCCATTTCAACTCCTCAGGCTCCGGCGCGTTGCTTGCGTGGTGACGGATCAACCTGGCGAACCGGAATCAGCACGGTCTGTTTGCCGGGTTCTCCGGGTTCCCAGCTCAACAGGGAGCCTTCCGGGTTGTTCTTCTGCACCTCCCGGCAGGCGCTGACACACTGCAGGCACTGGGTACAGGTGAATTTTGCCCGCTTGTGGCTGCGGGTTGGCAACCGCATGGGGCAGGCTTCGTCACAGGCCCTGGTGCAGTCGCGGCAGGCTGCGGCCCGTTCGGTATCAAAGGTGACAACCCTGCCTTTGCCGTTGGTCATCCAGGCAATGCTCTGCACCACCCCGAAGGCGCAGCCGTATTTGCAGAACAGGTGCCGGGCAAACAGGAAATCCAGTGTAAACAGAGTGGTGGCTACCGCCAGGAAAATGCTTGGGTAGAGCGCCAGGTTGCCGGTAACCAGATCGGTGTACAGCGGGATCGGCGGCAACAGGTAAGACAGCATCGCCAGGGCCCAGGAAAAACCGATCAGCGCGCACACCAGAACCAGTCCGGCCCAGTGCAGGACCTTGCCGCGCCGGCCTTTGCGAAGCGCCTCGTAAAGGGTGGGGCGGCCGGTAACCCGGGTCATCAGGTGGTTGATGGTTTCTACCACCGAAAAGTGCGGGCACAGCCAGCCGCAGTATATTCGCCCCCATTTCCAGGCGATCCAGAGCACCAGGGGTACCAGGAGGGTAATGGGAAGTACGAACCAGACGAGGATCTGCCCGGCCACTTCCGCCGGTGAGCTCTGGCTGACCCAGGCCAGTTCGAGATTGAATGACAGGGGAAACCCGAAAATGACAAAGTGGGTTTCCGTAAGGTCGTATCGAAAAATATTAAGTACCGGCGCAAGCAGAAACAGCCCGAAGAACGCGGTGCGGGTCAGCAACCGTTTGTTCTGGAGAGTGTCCTTGTTCGGGAAATTCTGCTCATGCACGGCAAGTATCCGTTGAGGGTTGGGCAGGCCGGAGCGATTGGCCCCGGCCTGCGGTTGTTATGCGTCCTGAGTGGCAGGGCCACGGACTTCCTCAGCCGGGGACGCCTGCCCCTTGATGAAGAAGCTGCCGAAGTACACCACCAGGCCTGCCATGAAGAAGCTGCCGGCGACCAGGCGCATCCAGTAGAACAGGGCGATGTTGTCCTGGGTTGCCATGAACGACAGTGCTTCACCGCTCTCCGGAATCCGCTGCAGCCAGACCTGCAATATACCGGCGCCGGTCAGGAACAGGGTGATGAACACCATGGAGATGGTCATCAGCCAGAAGCCCCACATCTCGACAATCTGCGCGGTATTGCTGTTACCGTAAGGCCTGCCACGCATGATGGGAACCGCATAGGAGATGATGGTCAGGACAATCATCACGTAGGCGCCGTAGAAGGCCATGTGGCCATGGGCCGCGGTAACCTGGCTGCCGTGGGTGTAGTAGTTGACCGGGGCCAGGGTATGCAGGAAGCCCCACACGCCAGCGCCCAGGAACGCCATCACGGCAGTCCCCATGGCCCACAGCATGGCGGCCTTATTGGGGTGGTTGCGGCGGCGCCGGTTGATCATGTTGAAGGCGAAGATCACCATCATGAAGAATGGCAGCGGCTCAAGGGCGGAGAATACCGACCCCAGCCACAACCAGTATTCGGGCGGCCCGATCCAGAAGAAGTGGTGCCCGGTACCAATAATGCCGGTAATCAGCGCCATAGCGATGATCACGTACAGCCATTTTTCGATGACTTCACGGTCAACACCGGTGAGCTTGATCAGCACATAGGCCAGGATGGCACCCATGATAAGCTCCCAGACGCCCTCCACCCACAGGTGCACCACAAACCACCAGAAGTACTTGTCCTGGGTCAGGTTGCCGGGGTTGTAGAAAGAAAACAGCCACAGAACCGCCAGGCCGATCAGGCCGGTAATCAAGACAATATTGACCACGGTTTTGCGACCCTTCAGGGCGGTCATCATGATGTTGTAGAGGAAACCGACAACCACCAGGGCTATGCCTATCTTGGTGATCGTGGGTTGTTCAAGGAACTCCCGCCCCATGGTTGGCAACAGCCTGTTCATGGTGACATCGGCCAGGGTGGCGTAGTCCACGAACAGGTAGCCAAGGATAGTCAGGGTGCCGGCAGCGGCGAAAACCCAGAACAGGATCCAGGCGAGCAGCGGGCTGTGCAACTCGGTTTGTGCCTCTTCCGGAACCAGGTAATAGGTTGCCCCCATAAAGCCGAAGAGCAGCCAGACAATCAGCAGGTTGGTATGAACCATCCGCGCTACGTTGAAGGGGATTTCCGGGAACAGGAAGTCACCTACCACGTACTGCAGTCCCAGGATCAGGCCGAACAGAATCTGGCCGGCAAACAGAACCAGGGCAAAGATGAAGTAGGGCATTGCCACTTTTTGAGATTCGTATTTCATGTCTGCTCCCTCAGCCTTCTATGTTGGGTGGCCAGTTGTTGTCGTCAATCTTTGATGTCCATTCCAGGAAGGCGGCGAGATCCTCGATTTCCTGGTCGGTCAGATTGAACTGGGGCATCTGGCGGCGGCCGGGCACGTTGGTGGGCATGGCGTTCATCCAGGCATTCATGTAGGCCTTGAAGACGTCGCTGTCACCACCGCCGCGGCGGTCGAATACATTGGCAAGTTCCGGCGCGAAGTACGCACCTTCACCCATCAGGGAATGACAACCGACACAGTTGTTGTTCTCCCAGACATGTTTGCCACGAACCACCTGATCGGTGAGTTGGTCTCGGTTGTCCCGCTCGGGCATTGCCCGCAACTGGGTATCAAAGGTCAGCGCCAGAAACAACAGGACGAAGAATGCACTTCCTCCCAGGTATATGTTTCTGGCCATGCTTTTGGTAAAGCGCTCGGCCATGGCTCTCTCTCCTCGGTCTTTGTGAAATACCTGACTGCCCCGCTAGGATATAAAGATGCATCCACAATGCTGTTGATGATTATCAAGCATGGGGGGCTATTTCACCATTGCGCCGGGGAGTTACCTCCGGAGGGGTAGGTGGTAGACTTCGCGGCCTGTTTGTCCAGAAACGTTTTGCTCACCTGGAGTGCCGATGACGGCCGCGTTTGCCCTTTTCTTCAAGCTGATTCCGCTCTATGTAACGGTCGTCCTCGGCTGGATTGCCGGCCGCTATCTCGAGGCCAGCGGCCGGCATATAGCCGGCATCATGCTGTACATCGTGACTCCATCGGTGGTGTTTTCCGGCGTTATGGTGGCGCCGCTCTCTCCAGAGGTCATCCTGCTGCCCTTCCTCGTTTTCGGAATCTCATCCGTACTGGGGATCGTTCAGTTGAAGCTGGCGAAAAAGGTTCTTACCGATGGCAGCGCCAATATCATTCCCCTCTGTGTCGGCTCCGGCAACACCGGCTACTTCGGGGTGCCGGTGGCCCTGTTACTGTTCGGGGAAGAGGGGCTGGGGCTCTACATTGTGTGTATGCTGGGTACTACGCTGTTCGAGAATTCAGTGGGCTTTTACCTCGCCGCAAGAGGCCGGTATGGTTTAAGGGATGCGCTCTGGCGGGTGCTGAGGCTGCCCTCGGTGTATGCCTTTCTGGTCGCGGTGGCCCTGAACCTGGCGGGGGTGGGGATTCCGGAGATTTTTGTGCCGCTGTTCGATAACCTGCGCGGCGCCTACAGCATCCTGGGCATGATGATCATCGGTATGAGTATCACCAGTTTCCGGGGGCTGGCGGGCAACGTCCGCTTCACCGCGCTGGCCTTTTTCGGGAAGTTTGTGGTCTGGCCCCTGGTGGCCATCGTGTTCTGGTGGGTCGATGCAACGCTTCTGGGGATCTATGGGCCGGCGGTGCACCAGGCCTTGTTCCTGATTTCGATCACACCGATTGCCGCCAACACGGTGGTCATTGCCACCCTGCTCGATACCTCGCCAAGGCAGGCAGCAGGCACCGTGCTGCTGACCACGCTGTTTGCCCTGGCGTTTATTCCGGTGATGATTGCCCTGGCATTTTAATGGCTGTGTGAGGACAACGCCGTTGCCGGCGGCGCCGGGGATTTGGGTTCGGGGGCGGAGCAGTTGCACGCCATAAAGACCTCCTGCGTTCAGATGGCCTTATTGAAAACCCTGTAGTAACTACAGGATCAAGCGTTTTGGTGGGGTTCTGGGTCAGGTCTGGCCGGGGCCGTGGGTGCCTGGCACATGGTTGTGCCGGCCCTCAGGTTCCGGAGTCTCGAGTTCAGACTTGAGCCCGCCAAGAATGCCGCATTCCCTGACCGTGCGACGATCCGAACAGGCCTCCTGGAGTTGCACCAGGGTTTCTTCAAGGCTCGCCAGTTCCCTCAGGCGCTCCCGAACGTGGATCAGATGGCGTGCCAGCAGGGCATCCACTTCGCTGCAATCCGCCTCCGGCAGCTCGGCCAGCCGGATCAGCTCACGGATTTCGTCCTGGGCCATATCAAGATTGCGGCAACGCCTGATAAACAGCAGGCGGTCCAGATGGGCGGGGCGGTAGCAGCGGTAGCCGCTGCTGTCCCGGACCGGCTCCGGTAACAGGCCGATTTTCTCGTAATAGCGGATGGTTTCAGAGGGAACACCCGTTGCGTTCGCGAGTTCACCGATCTTCAAACTGTATCCTCTCAGTGATTCCGTTAACCGGGTTCATGAATGTTCCTGACCGATCACTCCGTGTCAGTTCTGGCGAGGGCTATCAGATCCTGGCGAATCTCTTTCGGGCTCAGATCCGCCCTGATCAGAAGACGGGCTTTTCCCTCGCGGTCAAAAACGTAAACTGCACTGCTGTGAGAAACGGCATAATTGCCGTTTTCGTCAGGCTCCTCATAACCGAAGGTCGTTCGATAGCGTTTGGCAAGCTCACGAAGTTGCGGCTCTTTCCCGGTTAACCCGACGATCCCGCTACCAAAAAACCTGACGTAGGCAGCCAGGCGTTCCGGTGAATCCCGCTCCGGGTCAACGCTGACGAACAAGGTGAGGACATCGTCCTGAAGCCCGGATGGCAGGCCTTCAGTGGCCTGATTGAGTTTTTGCAACGCCGTAGGGCAGATGTCCGGGCACGAGGTAAAGCCAAAAAACAGCAACCTTATTTTGCCGTCAAACTGCTTGGCGGTTACGGAGCTGCCCTGGCTGTCTGTTAATTCAAACTCCAGACCGGGCATCAGGCCGCTGATGTCTTTGCCGTTCCAGTTTTCCTCTTCCCCTGAACAGCCGCTGACAACAAGCGTCATCAGAATAAGGGCGAGAAGCGACAGTGTGCCGGTGTGTCGCCGAAAAGGGCTGGTACTCATTAAGTTGTCTCCCCCACTTGGCTGGAACGGCTGGTGAAACTCCCGTCTTCCCGCATGGCGCGTCTCAGGATAATCAGAATGCCGAGGATGCTCATCATCGCGGGTGGTATCCAGGTCAGCATGCCGCCAAGAAGCTGGTCGGTCTCCGGCGCCATGGGCCAGGCCCGGCCACAGACCTCGTAAACGTCGTACACCATACCTCTTGAAAACACGATCATAGCCCCGAGCACCATCTGCGGTATCGCCACCAGGGCCAGGAGCAGTATGCGCTTGCCATAGCCCAGAGAAGGGGTGGTGGCAGGTGGGCGAGGATCAAAAATCAACCACCAGAAGAGTATTCCATCAATCAACATACTCCAGTTCATAACCCAGTAAAGGTTTCGGCTGAGCATGGCATCAAAATGAATTGGCGGCCATAACCAGAAATAGATGAGCCCCACAAACAGGACGGAGGCGATCAGGGGGTGTTGAAGAAATCGATACAGCCATCCCAGGGGGCGAAGCCGGCTCTTCAATCCAGGGCTTATTTGCCGGGACCAGAACCGCATTACCGGCAATGGGTTGGACAGGGCAATCAGTATGGGGCCCAGATGATGAAGAACGAGGTGCTGGCCGCGGTGGACGAAGAACATGTATTGGGAGTAGTAATCGAATCGGGTTTGCATGACCCCATAAGCAATCAGAACGCCCAGAACGAAGACCATAATCCTTACCGACCCGGGCCTGTCTTCTTCCGGCATCCGTAAAAGACCGACGCCATAAAAACCCAGTACCAGCATAAAGCTCAGTACGGTCAGCGGCGAGAAATCGTATGGTGCCAGGTACTCAATCAGAGACATAGGGTTGCCGGGTCAGTTGTTGCCTTTTGTTGTTGGCCTGAGCGCACGTTGCCTGGATATTCAGTGAGAATCTGTTTTACGTAAGGATACATCGCCCGGCGGCGGTGAGGTAGGCCCAGACGCTGATAGCGTTCAGTCGTGTCGCGCACGAGCTCCCCCGTAACCATCTGCATACAGCGTTAACAGTGGGTGGTGTTCGGGCATTCGCTATCACATCGTTCCCACTGAATCGTCGTATGCTGGATGTTGAACTCCTCTGCCAGTATCGCTGAGGCATCATTGATGATCCGGTCATCGCCCAGTGGATCAGGCTTCACCAGGTGGACTGTCAGCGCGTTCTCGGTCGTACTCAGGGCCCAGATATGAAGATGATGGGCAGAGTGCACGCCTGGCAGACTCTCCAGACACTCGCGAACAGCTGCGGGATCGATCCCTTTGGGTACGGCATCTACAGCCAGATTTACGGAGTCCTTTAGCAACTGCCAGGTGCCCAGGAAGATAACAGCGGCAATGACAAGGCTGACTACCGGATCGATCCAGGTCAGGCTGGTGTACATCAGTACTATGCCTGAGATCACGACACCCACCGATACCGCAGTGTCGGCGGCCATGTGCAGGAAGGCACCCCGTATGTTGATATCGCCTTTCTGACCTTTGACAAACAACATCATTGTTGCGCCGTTGATCAGCACCCCGATTCCGGCAACCACGACCACGGTCAAACCGGCAACCCCAGCGGGGTTTGTCAGGCGCTGGATTGCCTCCCAGGTAATCCCGCCAACCGCGGCGATAAGAATGAGTGCGTTGAATAGAGCCGCGAGAATGGTGGTCTTTTTCAGGCCATAGGTTTTGCTATGGGTCGCCGCCCGGCTGGCCAGCCAACTGGCCACCCAGGCCATTATCAGTCCCATGACATCGCTGAGATTATGGCCGGCATCTGCGATGAGTGCGAGAGACCCTGATAAAACGCCATAAACCGCTTCGATAACCACAAACAGGGTATTGAGAATCACCGCGATGGCAAAGGAGCGGTTATGAGTGTCGAAGTGATGGCCGTGGTCGTGGCTGTTAGGTTCGTGGCTGTGCATTCCTGCCTCTATTGAACGGAGCTTGAGTGCATGTTTTAAACCTTATAGTAACTACAGAGTCAATCCCGGACGGTGGCCGGTGTTTGCTCGTCGAGTCCTGATCTCCGTTGACCCGGATTCGCCATTGCTTTGCTCTGACGGGCCGGGGTATTCCCCCGGCCCGTTTCCGTCTACACTTTGATATAGATCACGTTCACCCGGAACTGCCTCCTGTATTCAGTTGCAGTTCAGGTTGGGATGGTGTGATACAGGGAAGGGGGTAACTCAGGCAACGAGGTGCACTCCCATGGCCAAAGCACACAACAGGCAATCATGAGCCATTTTGCTGTTCGAAAATCCCACCCATGAAAAAAACAGGAGGTTGAATGAGCAGGGGGAAAGACAGAACCACCCGCTACAAGGAAGGCAGTCTCACCCTCACGGGAACCGTTATGCTGGGTACCGGCGTCATGATCGGCGCCGGTATCTTTGCCCTTACGGGGCAAATGGCGCAGATGACGGGGGTTCTTTTCCCGTTGGCGTTTCTGGCGGCCGCGGTGATCGTCAGCTTCAGTTCTTATTCCTACGTCAAGATTTCCAATGCCTGGCCGTCAGCAGGGGGCATTGGCATGTACCTTTACAAAGCCTATGGCAATCGGCTGCCGACCGCGTTCAACGCCTTGCTGATGTATTTCTCGATGGTGATCGCCCAGAGCTTCCTCGCGCGCACTTTCGGTTCCTACACCATGCAACTGTTCGGTGGTGATGAAAGTGGTCGCATGGTGTCCATTCTGGGTGTGTCGCTGATCCTGGCGGCGTTTCTGATCAATCTGCTCGGTAATCGGATGATTCAGGGCGTGGCTTCCTTTATTGGTATTCTGAAAATCGGCGGCATACTGATCTTCGGGGTGGTGGGTGTCTGGATTGCCGACAGCCTGGCGGTGGATTTCTCGAACCCGGGAGAAGCCGGAACCGCGGGCAATTTCCTGGGTGCAACGGCGCTCGGAATTCTGGCCTTCAAGGGCTTCACCACCATCGCCAACAGCGGCTCCGAGGTCCAGGACCCTCATCGGAACGTAAGTCGCGCCATTGTCATTTCCATCGCGGCCTGCGTGGTGATCTACACCCTGGTCGGTTTTGCCGTCGCCAGCAACCTGTCCCTGGCGGAAATCATCAAGACGCAGGATTACTCCCTTGCGGCCGCCGCGCGCCCGGCGTTGGGTGATTATGGCCTCTGGTTCACGGTCGCCATTGCCATGATGGCCACCGCGGGTGGCATTCTGGCCAGCATTTTTGCTGTCTCGCGCATGCTTGCCATGCTGACTGAAATGAAACTGGTGCCTCACCGTCATTTTGGCATGCCGGGCAGTATCCAGAAGCACACGCTGGTCTACACTGTGGTTCTGGGGCTGGTTCTGACGGCCTTCTTTGACCTCTCCCGGATTGCCGCCCTGGGTATCGTGTTCTACCTGGTCATGGACATTGCCATCCATTGGGGCGTGCTTCGCTATCTGCGTGACGATGTGAAGGCCAGGGCGTGGGTGCCGGCGACGGCCATCGTTCTGGATTTGCTCGTGCTTGGCGGCTTTGTCTGGGTCAAACTGAATACCGACCCGTTTGTCATTGGCGTGGCGGTTGCCACAATGATCGTGATCGCGGTATCCGGGCAGCTTTTCCTGAAAAGGGCTGCAGCAGCCGAAAAAAACGGCCACGAGGAATCCCATGCTCACGGTCACCAGTAATCAGAATTCAACATGGAGGGCAGTATCACGATGGGGGAAAACATGTTTGGCAACACCATGTGGGCGGGGCACTGGCTGTGGATGCTGGTGATTGCCATCGTAGTCGTCATCCCGGCCTGGCGTATTTGCCAGCGCACGGGCTATCCGGGTTGGATGGGCATTCTGATACTGATACCCATCGTCAACCTCGTTCTGCTCTATTTTATCGCATTCGCGGATTGGCCGGCAGGCAAAGCGGGAAACCATGATGATAGCTGAGCAACGGATTCCCGTCGCTCACAATTCATTTCTTCGAGAGGTGTTTAAAAGGGGCGGCTTGATATCGAAAAAATGACAAGAAGGGATATATTCCAGGTTGAATTCAGTGTTCGTTGATGGAAGTGACAGGAACGGATGAACAATTGTCGAGTTTATTGATGGGAGATCAGATAGTGCGAACGAAAATCTTACAACTGGTGTTGGTTTTCATGGTATTTAAAGCGCCACTGCTACAGGCGAGTGAAATCCTGTCAGGTGAGGACGTTGCTGACATTTTGGTGGGTAACACGGTTCAAATGGTCTTTCGGGATGCAAAGGATGAATTCCGCACCCGGACTTTTCATGAATATTACGATCCCGACGGGTCGATCTATGGCATGACAAAGTACAGGGAACAACAAGGAAATCTCACCCACTATCTCGGTAGCTGGCAGGTTGAAGACGGGAAATTCTGTACCTCTGTCTACGGGCGAGATTACTCCTGCAACAAAATCAAACCCCTCGGTGACGGTAATTATGAGCTTGTAAATGAGGGGGGCACCATCAGAAACGTCAAGTTATTTGAAGGCAAGCATCACGGGCTGGAGTAGGGGCCGCTGTGCGTTGTTAACCCCGACGCTTCCTTGCAGTGGTTTTGCTCAGGGTTAAGGCAGGCCCGGTCGATGGGCCTGCCTCCTGAAGTCTTCCTGCGGAATGCCGTCTTGTTACTGGTTATTGCCGGTGCTGGCAGGTGCCTTGCGGGCGCCTTAAAACCACCACCGGATACCCGCCACAAAACTGGAGGACTCGACATCCTCGCCTTCCCGCTCACGGAGATCCTTTGTGTTGCCCAGGTAGCGTGTATAGGAAACACCAACGTAAGGAGCGAACTCCCGGGAAAAGTGGTATCTCAGCCGGAGCCCCAGGCCAACATTATTGATCCCGCTACCGACTCCCCATTCCTCGACATCACTGAAGGCCACCAGGGTTTCCCCCCGGCCTTGCAGAATGAGCCTTTGGGTCAGTAACCAGTCGTATTCGGCTTCGAAATCATACGACAGGTCGCCGTCTTCAGTAACCCTGAGGTTGGTATCCACCTCAAACCAGTAGGGAGCAAGGCCCTGCAGGCCAATAAGTGCCGAATAACGCTCCTTGTTCTGGCCCGGACCGAAGGTTGCCTGAGCGCCCAGCCCTGTCTGTATGTCCCAGAAGGGGGCCAGACGATAGCTGTACTGAGCATCAAAGTTTTCGATGTCGCCAGCCTCGGTGGCCAGATTCGTCTCACCCTCTGTTTCAATCCAGAGCCGCTTTTGGTCCGTGCCAACCCAGGCCTGGGCGTCCCAGAGCGCGATCTCGTTGTTGCCGTCGCGCTGATATTCCATCCGGTCAAGCAGTAGTTGGGCGAGTACCGGAGTGTCATGAATAGGCAATGTCCAGTCCGGCTCGGCCTGAACGCCGGTACCCGCGGCCCCGGCTCCCGAGGCAATCGTGAAGGCTGACGCGCCCACAACCAGTTTTATGCGATTCATCATAGTGATCATCCCCTATCCCGTTAAACGACCGACACGACGCGAAACATACCTGCGTCCAAGTGGTAGAGCAGGTGGCAGTGGAACGCCCAGTCACCGGGTGCGTCCGCCGTTATCAGCGCGGACACCCGTTCACCGGGTTTGACGGAGATCGTGTGCTTGCGTGGTCGGTACTCACCCGCCCCGGTTTCCAGCTCCATCCACATGCCGTGCAAATGAATGGGGTGGTCCATCATTGAATCGTTGACCAGGATCAGGCGAAGGCGTTCACCATGGTAGAATTTGATCGGGCCATCCACCTCGGAAAATTTCCTGCCATCAAACGACCACATGTAACGCTCCATATTGCCGGTAAGGTGGAGCTCCACTTCCCGTTCCGCCGGGCGCTTGTCGGGCCAGCCATCAATACTCCGTAACTGGGAGTAGGTCAGCACCCTGTGATCCACGGTTTCGAAGCCAACGCCGGGCTCATCCAGCCGTGACTGGGGGCTGGAAGCCACCATTGCTGCTCCGGGGCCGTGATTGTCCGGGCCATGGGATACCGGGCGCCCCGCAGTTGGAACCGGGCTCAGGCCCGGGGTGTCAGGCGAGGCGTCCATGCTCATCCGGGTATGATCCATGTTCATATTCATACCGCCCGAATCCCCCGCCATGTCGCCGTGGGCCATCTCCATGCCGCCGTGCATTGCCTGGCCACCATTCTTGCCCATGGCGCCCATTCCCATGGCCGCCATGCCCCGTTCAGTGCGCGGGTACATGGGAGGCACCGGGGCTTCCAGCCCTTTCCGGCTGGCCAGTGTGCCGCGCACGAACCCGGACCGGTCCTGGGACTGTGCAAACACGGTATGGGCCATGTCCGTTGGCTCCACGATAACGTCGTAGGTTTCGGCCACGCCAATGCGGAACTCGTCGGTCTCGACCGGCTGCACTGGCTGGCCGTCGGCGGAAATAACCGTCATTGGAAGTCCCGGGATACGGACATCAAAGTAGGTCATCGCCGAGGCGTTGATGAATCTCAGGCGGATTTTCTCGCCGGGACGGAACAGCCCGGTCCAGTTGCTGGCGGAGGGCGATCCATTCATCAGGTAGGTGTATTCAGAACCGGTCACATCCAGGATATCCCGGGGGCTCATTCGCATTCTGCCCCACATGCCGGCTTTGCTCCACGCGGCACTCCAACCCATGGTTTCGACATCCTTGAAGAAATCGCCAACGGTGCGCTGGTTATAGTTGTAATAACCTTCAAACACCTTGAGGTTGCGGAAGACGTCGCCGGGAGAATCGAAGGTCCAGTCGGAGAGAACCACAACGTATTCACGGTCATAGGCGACTGGCTCCGGCTCAGCCGGGTCTATAATAATCGGTCCGTAGTGGCCGAGCTGTTCCTGAAGCCCGGAATGGCTGTGATACCAGTAGGTGCCGTGCTGCTCGACCGGAAAACGGTACTCGAAGGTTTCGCCCGGCATGATGCCCGGAAAACTGACGCCTGGAACACCATCCATCTGAAACGGCAGTATCAGGCCGTGCCAGTGAATGGACGTTGCCTCGGCCAGGGTGTTGGTCACACGCATGATCGCTTCGCGGCCCTGCTTGAGCCGAATCAGGGGCGCAGGCAGCGTGCCATTGATGGTAATAGGCTGTTTCGAGAGTCTGGACCCGATCGTGAGAGGCGTTCGTGCGATCGTCAGATCATAGACATCGGCGCCGTCACGCACGGTATGATAAACATTCGAGTTGTCCAGGTTGCCCCTGGCAAACGCCGGCATCAGGCTGTCAAAACCGGCGAGAAGGCCCATTGCGGCAGCCCCCTGGATCAGGCGCCGCCTGGATAATCCCGTATCAGGATGTTTTTCACTCATACACTAATTCTCCTGCCTTTCATGGCACTATTGAATCACTGCGTCATGGCACTATTGAATCACTGCGGGTGCGCTCACGCGCCCTTGGCGCGTGGGATCGGTCTGACCACGGGCGCCCGCTTTCGCACTTCCGGTCTTTACCCTACACACTGTAGCTGAAACGAAGCTGAACCTCCTGGCAGGGCCGTGAATGCAGGATCCTGTCTGATGCTGGCTCATCTTTTAGCGCAAGAAGCTGACCGGCCTGTGGCATTGTCCGGGTGTTTGCCATGCTTCACCTCAGCCGATCGTTGTACTATCTTATACGAAGACGGTCGGAATCAGACCCGGTCAACAATCGTCTCTTACGGAGGCAATTGCATTTTCCAGTTACCCAACGGACGGAGAACACCATGAAAAGACTTACACTTGTTAGCACCGTCATAGCCGCCCTGCTTTCTATGCCGGCTTTGGCAGCGGATCATGATCAGCATCGCGATCAAAAGCACCATGAACAGGATTCCATGCAGATGCAGGAGATGCAGATGCAGGATCAGGACAGGGCGGAGGCGATGCAGAAGAATATGGAAGAAATGCAGGCGCTGATGAGCCGGATCAAACAGGAGCAGGATCCTGCCAAGCGCCAGGAGCTGATGCAGGACCATATGAAAGCCATGCAGGAAAACATGCAGATGATGCATGGAGACATGAAGGGCTGCATGGGAATGATGAAGGAAATGAAGGGGTCGATGAAGGATCAGCCGATGAAATCGAAAGGGGCGGAGAAATCCGGCCATTGAGGTCATCAAGCCCTTATCCTTCGCGCTGATATTCGATCTGTTGTAAAGGTGACCGTCCAGGCGGTCACCAAAAACGGCCTTAACTCCTTTGTCTCCGACATGTTGCCAGCCCTGTCTAAGACATAAGTCGTAATCCCTCTGGATTTTCAGCTTCGTTTCAGGTTTCATTGGTCTCGGCCTGCCTGCAAGCAGGAGGTTGGTTGCCCTGCTGTATGCGACACGGCGGAATGACCGACCATTAGGTCCGTTTGCTGAGCTCTTCTGACGACTAATAAGACGACTAATAATAGGGATAACAATGAAGCAACTGAAACTTAAGCGCAGCCCGCTTTACCTGGCGATTCTCGGAGCAGCCGCTATGTATGCTCCAAACCCTGTAATGGCGGCCGAATTTGATTTTCATGGAGACATGAACAACCGATTTCAGGCATACACCAATCAGAGGGATTGGTTCAGAACAGGTAATTCCGGTGGCGGAACGCTGAAAGAAAGCGATCCCACCGAGAGTTATGGTGAGATAAAGTACCGGTTTTGGGTCACCGCCACGTCGGACAATGAAATGGTCAAGGGCGTGTTTGCAACCGAAATCGGCGGCGTTCGCTTCGGCGAAAGCTCAAAGGGGGGGGGGTATTCCGGTGACGGTAAAAATATCGAGACTCGCTGGGCTTACGTCGACTTCGTTTTGCCCGATACCGTTGATCAGCACCTGAAGATCGGGTTGCAGCCGGTTTCGGTTAACGCCCATGTCTGGAACGAGACGGCAACCGCAGCCGTGCTGACCGGGAAGCTTCAGTCCGGTATTGACTATCAGCTTCTGTGGGGGCGCGGTGACTCCACCAACGCAGGAGGCTCCGGCGACTCCCCGCAGGATGAAGGATGGGATGGCGCTGATAACTTTGCGCTGAACCTGGATAAACAGTTTTCACCCAACCTGAATGCCGGAATTTTTTATCTTTATCAGATGAACAATCAGGTTGCAAATGGTTTCGGTGTTGTCGAGAGCAGGAAATATGAGCTGAAGCATATCGCCGATAACTCAGAATACTCAGTGTCGAATCTGGGCGCGACCTTCGACTACAACACTGAGACGTCGGCGGGCCGGCTTTTCCTCAAGGGTACAGCCATCGCGCAGACGGGAACGATTGAGGGTGTTAATTTTAAACCTTTAAACGGGGCTCAAAACCCAAACACCAGCTATGACCTGTCCACCTTTTTGGGCCGTGGCGAGCTTGGCCTGCAATTTGGTCCCAATACAGTCACCTACACAATGGTGTATGCATCGGGAGACAGCAATGAGCAGGATTCCAATTTCGATGCGTTCATATCCACGGACGTCGATCTGACGGACAGCATGATTTTCCAGGAAAATATGACGGACGACGACTATTTCGCCGAGACTCCTTATATCCTGGATAAGGGGTATTTCATGAACAAGATCCAGCTCGATCACAAGGTCAGGCCTAACGTAAAGCTCAGTGGAATGCTGGTGTACAACCGGCTGGCGGAAGCCATTACGCTGGCTGACGGGAGTTCATCAAAAGATCTGGGCCTGGAGTTCGGTGGACGGGTGAGCTATCTTCCGTATCCGTCCCTGGAAATTGCGGCGGAAGCGGCTTATCTGCTTGCGGGAGATGCAGTGGATGCACTTGAGGAAGGCGCGCTTCAAAACGGCCAGAGTGATAAGGACATTGTGCATGTTGCCGGCCGCGTCCGGTATAAGTTTTAACTGACCAGAAGGTGCGAAGCCGACGCTTCGCACCTTATTCCTTTCGAAGAGTCCCTGTATGACGAATGTAATCAGCTGTGCCAGCGTCCGGATCTTTCGTTTTGTCGTTTTAATTGTTTTTACAATAACCGGACAGCTCTGTTTCGCAGGTGAGCGCTTCGACCCTTTTGTTTCCGCGATCAGCCGGATCGACAAGGACGAAGGTCTTGTTTACATAGACCGGCACGATAATGTCGTCGAGGTGGGGGATGTTTTCGTTACGGCAAAACCCGTTCAGAACGGCGATGCCAGTATGGTCGGTGACCGCCGGTCCGTAATCGGTATTTTACGGATTAATCCGGAAGAATTCGTTGGCAAGCTGCTGTCCGGGCCCATGCCTGGTGTAAATGCCGTTGTGGAGAGGTTTGGCCCTTTGCCGGCCGTAATTAAAAGTACAACCGAAAAAAGCGGGCCCGTGGAAGAAGAACTGAAATCCATGTTTCCACGCCTGGTCTGGGAAAATGAGGAAAGCAAGGCAGAGCCCTCTCTGACGTTCGAGTTAATAAGCAAGGGCAGGGTAGTTGTCACCTATGACCAAACCTGGCTGGTCGGGATGATTGATATCGGCGCAGCTTCATACTCAAAGGAAGAGAGTTTTCGTGTTGCGGCAGAGGCGGAGGCCGAGCTTGCTCTTGAGTTGCCGGGCCGGGCAGGTTCGATTGCGGTCCATGAAATCCCGGGGCGTTATGTCGTGGCACTGGAAGACAAGCAGACAATCAGGTTTTTTTCGGGGCGGTCCGATGGCTCTGTAAGCGAAATCGCCGTGGTTGATATTCCACGTGGCGAGAGAATCATTTACATGGACTGGTATAGCAGTGCCGGTGAGCTTTATCTGCTGGTCAACCAATGGGATGATTACCGGGTGTCAGGTTCTGTTGTCAGGCTTGACGGGGACCGAGCCATGTTGGTCGGGTTTTCGCCATTGATGATGGGCGTGCATGATACCGACCTGGATGGGCGGAGTGACACCATTCTGGGGCAGTCCTATACGGCAGAGCACGGCTTCGGGTCAAAGATTTACACGGTTATGCCGGGGCAAGAGAAGATGGCGGAAAGCGCCAATGACACATTCAGCGCCCTGACGCCGGGTTTCAGGGTGTTGGGCTCCCGGGTTCTGGGCAAGACAGACAGCGGCGATCTGGCTTTTGTAAGTGCGTTTGACGGTAAAGCCTCTGTGTATTCCGGCAATGGCCCGGAATTGCAGCTCAGCTACGATATGGACCCTCTTGTCAGCTCGGAAATCCGGTTTGAGGTAAACCCGGAACTGATTTTCAGTCCGACAAGAACCCTGTCCCTGGGTAACCCGTTTGTCGGCGGCACTGGAGGGGCGGATAGGGTTTCGCGCCCCATGGTGGGTATTGCGCAGCGCCCGAGCCCTGCGGAGGCCGCAGGTCCCAGGGATGTCGTCGCTATCGACTGGCTGGACGCAAACCCGGGCTCGCCATCGGTTCTGGGAAGATCCAGGGTATCCATACCCCGCTCGGCGAAGCCGGCCTATGGGAGCGGCGGGCTGTTCTTTTTCTCGGTAGGAAGCCGAGGTGGAGATAGTAAGGCCGGGGAAGGCGCAACAAGGCTCTACCGGCTTCCAGCCGACCTGGGACACTAGCCAAGCCTTCCCAACACGGGAAAGGTCGACAGCATCCAGGTGGCGAACCAGGTCATCTGGCCGGTCAGCACCATTATGCCCATGATGATCAGCACCAGGCCCGCCAGTGCCCTTAGCGGCCTGCTCCAGCGGCTGAATCCGCGCACTCGCTTGCGAAAATGCTCGATGAACAGCGCGGTTCCGAGAAACGGGAGTGCCAGGCCGAGCGAATACACCGCTAGGTACAACATGCCCGTTTCTGCGTTGGCGTGGGTGGAACTGAGCGCCAGTATGGCTCCGAGTATCGGGCCGATGCAGGGCGTCCAGCCGACGGCAAAGGCGATACCCAGCAAAAAGGCCGCTGTGGGGCGTCCTCCCTCGAGCGTTTGCCCCAGGCGCCAGTCCCGTTGCAGCGCCGGCATGCTCCACCAGCCCAGCATGAACAGGCCCATCAGCACGATCAGCAGGCCCGCCACCAGATTGGCTTCCTGCCGGTAGGCCATCAGCCATTGCCCCAGAAGACTGGCGCTTGCGCCCAGCGCCACGAAAACCACGCTGAACCCGAGGACAAAACAGCAGCTCAGCCACAAGGCTTTCAGGCGGTTTGATGCCTCACTAACGGCGCCGCCGGTAACAACGGACAGGTAGCCGGGCACAAGGGGTAATGTACATGGCGAGAAGAAAGACACCAGTCCGCCCAGGAACGCGGCCAGGATTCCCCAGCTTGCCAGGTCGGGCATAGTCAGACCTCGTATCGTTTTATGGAAGCGATGGCACGCGAGAGCAAGCCTGCGACAAGTGATTTTCTCATGCTGATCTCCTGACAGCCAGCCCCGGGGGTGGCCAGGCGCCGCCGGCACTGCCGGTGAATATGAATGGATATCCGGTCTGCCCGGCCCTGTGGCCCGGCGATGAAGCCGCATCGGATCATAAAACCTCTGAGCCACTCACATGTCAAGCAGTAAGGTATTGAGTGTCCATGAAATGATCCAGACTTGACTCCTGTCAGATCCGGATCAGTTAGTGGCGATTGTTCAGTTTCGGTTCAGCGCAGTATGAGTTGCCGCCCCCGGTGTGGTATGGGATTGATGCAAATCATATTAACCAGTGCCAGGGCCGGAATTTTACTTTCTTTTGCTGGTTTTCAGGGTGAGTTCAGATTGCAGGGTTTTACTTCGAACAGGGAACCTTATACCGGGCTGGCAATCATCAACCCAAACAAAGCCATCAACCCAAACAAAGCGGGGACAACGAAATGCATATCAGAACCTTTGGTGAATTGATTGACTGGACGCGGGATCTGCACTCACACCTGGCGAGTTGTCTGTCCCACTGTGCGACAAAAAATGAAGAGGAGCGGGCCCGGGCACTGCTGGACTATCTGGCGGCCCATGAGTCCGAAATGGAGCGGATCGTGAGCGAGTTTGAACGTCAGGGGGATTCCAGGGCGCTAGAAACAAGAGTCTTTGATTACCTTTCGCATAATCCCGTCAAAACTCACCGTACCTGTGATGAGCCGTACGCAAAGCTTGATTTCCAGGGTATTTGCCGGGAGGTATTCGACTTTCATGATCAGATCGCCGACCTCTATAAAGCCATGGCGGACCGGGCGGAGATTCCCGAGGCAAGGGAGCTGTTCCAGGCTTTGTTAACCATGGAACAGAACGAATCGATGCGACTGGCCCGTCAGGTCGGACGAATGGACGACCTCTGATCATCCACTGAAGCAGCGCTCTGATTTCCGGGCACCGATCCGGCATTTTCTCAATCAGGCGGAGGATGAGCGCAGATGAACATCACATTCCCGGGTGGAACGGAGACCGCGACCGGCTCCAGGTTCCTGGTTGAAACCGGCCAGACACGTGTATTGGTCGATTGCGGTCTGGAAGCAGGGCCTGGGGTTCGGATAGTGCAGCGTGACAATTATCAAGTCTTTGTCGCCGCGGAGGCAGGGGCCCGGGGCTTTTGCCGCCAGGCGGGAATAAAAACTGACGTGAATCAAGGCCGGAGCGACCAGGCCAAAAAATTCAGTTTCGTTTCGGTTTCAAGGTGTCTAATTGTTCATGTTTTGGATCAGTAGCTTTTCGAAAGCCTTTTTCCGGAACAGCTATATACGTCTCTTCATCTAACCCAGAAGGGTGCACCTATGAAAAAACTCCATTTTATTAAGCTGTCGCTGGCAGCCTCCGTATTCGCAAGCGGGGCCGCGATCGCAAACGAAGACACCGAATCAAAAATTGCCAACCTTGAGTCGCAGATGGCGGCCCTGCGGGAAGATGTCAAGAGCAACAATCTCGATACGGTGAACAAGTGGCATATGGCCGGGTACAGCAACGTTGATTTCGTGGGTGGCTCCGACGGGCAAGAGGACGGTTTTACGTCCGCGCGATTTGCGCCGATCTTTCACTATCAGTTTTCCGACAGGGTGTTGTTTGAAGGCGAGCTTGAAGTCAATACGAATGCAGATGGTGAAACTGAAATCGCAGCGGAATATGCGACCATCGATCTCATGCTGAACGACTACATGGCGCTGGTGGCGGGTAAGTTTCTGAGCCCCATTGGCCAGTTCCGCCAGAATGTCCACCCAAGCTGGATCAACAAGCTGCCGACTGTACCCGTGGGCTTTGGCGAGGGAGGCGCGGCACCGCTTGCCGACCTGGGCGTTCAGTTGCGTGGCGGTTTTCCCTTGAGCGGGTCGATGCGCGCCAACTATGCCCTGTACACCTCGAACGGCCCGACACTTGTTGTTGATCCAGCAGATGGTGAAGTGGAATTGGAAAGCGAGCCTGCCGCAGGCAATGCCGATGGCAATTTTGTGTACGGTGGCCGGGTGGGGTTCCTGCCGGTGCCGGCGCTGGAGTTGGGACTGTCCGGTGCGTTTGGCAAGATGGGAGTAGGCCAGGGAAGCGTGTCTGAGCTGGCACAGGGAGAGCCAGACCGTGATTACACCGTTCTGGGTGCAGACGCCATTTACAACATTGCCACCCTGCAACTGCGCGGTGAATTTATTCAGCAGACCGTGGGAAGCGAAGCCAACAGCACGATCTTAGGTGGTGCGGCGGCTGAAGAGCTTGAATACACAGCCTGGTACGGGCAGGCGGCGTACCGGGTGCCGGATACCAAGTGGGAAGGCGTTGTCCGCTTGGGTGACCTGGACACCCCGGATGCCGATGCAAACCGCTCCCAGTGGTCTGCGGGGGTGAATTACCTGTTCACTAACAATGTTATCATCAAGGCGGCCTACACCGTGGATGACTACGATGACAACGCTACTGACGATGACAAGCGCTTCAACGTTCAGTTGGCTTACGGATTTTAAGAGGGTATTAGCATGAAATTATTGAACCGGAACCTCATCAGTAACGCTGTATTAGTCGCCGCGCTTGTTGTCGGTGGCGCAGGCTCGGCAGCGGCTCAGGACGCAGACGATCCCATGGCATTCATCCGGGGCGCCCAGTCATGGGCCGACAACTGCTCACGGTGCCACAACATGCGCGACCCGGCCGAGCTTCGTGACGATGTCTGGGAGCCAAGCGTGATTCACATGCGCATCAGAGCGGGTTTAACCGGGCAGGAAGTGCGGGACATAACAGCCTTTCTCCAGAAGAGCAATGATCCCGCAGATAACAAGGGGGGTGATAAATGAAAACGTCATCTTTTCTGATCGCCAGTCTGGCCACCGGGATCCTTGCGTACTCAGCCGGAGCTGCGGCTTCGTCTGACCAGGTGGAAGCCGGCGAAAAACTCTTTAACTCTACGTGCGTTGCCTGCCATGGCGCAGACGGAAAGGGCAAGCTGCCCGGCGTTCCGGACTTTACCAAGAGCGATGGCCGGCTGTCCAAGGATGCTGACGTACTGGCTACTCACATCATGGAGGGGTTCAAGAGCCCCGGCTCGTCCATGGCGATGCCCGCCAAGGGCGGCATAAGTTCATTGACCATGGAGCAGGCAGAGGCCATCGTTCAATACATGCGCGAGGCCTTCACAGGCAAATAGCAGTTGAAGTCGGGGCAACGCGGGCCTGGTGTATGCAAGCGTTGCCCCGCTTTTTTTCGTGGGTAGCCAGGACGCTACTCTTCACAGTAAGGAACTCTGACCATGAGCAATCTGATTGCCGCCTGCTTCGGTGATACGCACGTCTGCCCGATCAAAGGGCACGGTTCTTCCCCTATCTTGCCAAACGGCTCTAGCATCCTAGTTGAAGGCAAGCCCATTGCCCGGGTGGGCGATGTTGCCGGCTGCGGCGCCGTTATTACCCAGGGCTACCCGCTGGCACTGGCCGATGGTATGCCGGTGGCCTATCTGGGCAGCCCCACCAGTCACGGTGGTTCGATAGTCAGTGGCAATCCACGGGTCATTCTCGGCGTTGCCACCAACACTGCGCCGGTTGTGGATTTTGCCATGGCCGGTGCGCTGGATGATAAAGGCCAGCTTACGCCAGGCGCCAAAGAGTTGCTGGACAAGGACCCGCAGGAGTTTGTGCGCCGGGCTGCCCAGAAAGGCGCACTGATTGATGAGGGCTTACCCGACGAATCACTGGATGATTCACCTACAGAAGAGGGTCGCCCGAAGGTACGGGTAGAGGCTGGCATCTTTTTTGATGGCACGGGCAATAACCGCGACAACACTCAAACCTACCAGCAACAAATGGACGAATGTCTGACGGCCAACGCGACCGGGGCTATGTCAGAAGAAGAGTGCAGCAATGAGCTGTCACAGATTCTGGAAGGCAGTTACCTCAACGCAGAAACCAATGTCTCCAAGCTTGAGAACCTGTACCAACGGACCGGTGCCCAAGGTGAAGATGGCGAGAGCATATTCAGGCTGTCAACCTATGTGCCCGGAGTAGGCACAAAGTCCGGTGAACCCGATGACGGTCCGAGTATGGGGCTTGGCCTTGGCGAACAAGGCATACTTTAAAAGATAGACGAAGGCTGCGGAGAACTCGCGTTTGCAATTGGTGACTCTGTCAGGGAGTCAATCGAAGAACTGGTTTTTGACGTGTTTGGTTTCAGTCGTGGAGAGGCAACGGCCCGGCATTTCGTCAGTCGGGAGATTCATGACACGACCGGCTCTTTACATGGTGAGTATAGAGGGGCACTGGTCAGAGCCTTTGAGCGGGAGGGCATTCCCTGGCCTGACAAAGTCACCGTTCGTTTCCTCGGGTTGTTTGACACCGTCGCTGCAGTCGCCGATTTGGGCAATCTGGATATTTCCGCCCACGATGCCGACACAGGTCGAAGCAACGGTATATCCATCATTCCGATCATTACCTGAGGCTCGGACCGCTGTATCCCCTCCAGCCAGCCAGCCAGGTATGGCCGACGTGCCGTCCATTCGAACAAGGGACAGTGAAAGGGGCAGTGAATTGATGAGGGCTATCATAAGTATTAAACATCTCGCACTCAGCTTATGTGTCTTGATACTTCTGGGCTGCTCGGAGCAAACGGAATCGGAAGGGCCAAAGCATGGCCCCAACTCCACCTCCACCTATCGAAGTATCGGCGTTGTTGCTCCCAAGCATTATGAAGTCTGGGTAGATAAATTTTTTATAGAGTCCCTGTCAGAAAATATAGGTTGGCGTCGCCCCTTTGGAATCGTCTCTTGTTGCTGGAAAAGTCCGCCACTTTCCCGTGCAAAATGGCAGACGACACCAGAACTGTTTCTTATCCGCTGGTTTTCGTTCGCGGAGCAGCAATCCTACGAGGCGGTGATTAAGCTGGAAAACCCAGATGGGATTGCGGAGAAAATGAAGGAAACAGCTTCATTTGAGCGTTATGGTGAGATCGTTGAGCGCTCCCGACATAACCTTGTTTTTGGCTTGGCACCGGGCGGAACAGTGGTTGTCTGGATCATGAATAGTGCGGAAAATGCGATTGAGGTAGGGCGGTATGAGGCCAAGCCAATCAATAACAAAAAGTCGGATTACTCTCAGTGGGTAAATGAATACCTGGAGAGAGAAGGAGAATATCTGAGGAAAAACGGGATCAAGCTGGAAGGTTGGTAGGTCCGCAGCCTGACACATTGGCCGTTAGCCACCACATCAATGCCATGCACCGGATACCAACCCCTCCGCTTCGCTGCGGTGTTGCCACCAACACTGCGCCGGTTGTCGATTTCGCCATGGCCGGTGAGCCGGGCGACGGCCCCAGCAAGGGGCTCGGGCTAGGAGAACAAAGGTATGCATGGGCCGATGCACTGACTGGGTGAATGAACATCAGGTGCCATTATACCTTCGGGAGTTTTGCCATTGCAGGCTTTGTAGGCAATTCAAACCGTGCGAAGTTACGAATTCAGGCAATACTTAAACACTATAAATGTACGCCGATCAGGCGTACAATTTAAAAATCTCTGGCGTTGGTGAGGAAATGTCCATGTTGCCATCATCGAATTCTGACAGCGGCCTCAAGGCCAATCAGCGTAATACCGCTCGCTTCAACTTTCGCACGACTGAGCGGATCAAAAAAACGGTTGAGCGGGCGGCGGCGCTCACTGGTCAGGATATGTCATCGTTTGCGATCAACGCGGTATACCAGAGGGCGATAGCAACGATCCAGGCGCATGAAGTGACGCACCTGGAGCCGGAGGATCATCAAGCCTTTTTCGATGCTTTGGATAACCCGCCTGCTCCCACTGAAAAGCTGAGTGCGGCTTTTGCCCGGCATGAGGAACAGGTGGACAACCGCTGATGCCGCCAGCGATTGTTATTGAGCCCCTCGATACAAACAAACATGATCGATCAGCTTTTACATCCGGGGTTGAGCAGGTTGACAACTTTCTTCGCAAAACAGCCTCGAAGCTCATGAAAGGTGGCACAGCGAGGGTATTTGTGGCGTTGAATCCCGATGACAACCCAGAGGACATTCTGGGATTTTATTCGATCAACGCGCACACCGTGAACTACAGTAACCTCCCCAGCCGATATCGGCGTTATTCATTGCCTGACGGCCAAATTCCAGCAGCCTTTATAGGCATGATGGGCGTGACGGCCCATGCTCAGGGAAAGGGACTGGGCAGCCTACTTCTCGCAGATGCGCTCAAGGGGGCCTATCTGGCCTCGCATCGAATAGGCACCGCGCTCGTATTGCTGGACGTTTTAGATTGCGGAACCCCGGAAGCGGTTGAGCGAAGACAGAGACTTTACCTGGCGTTTGGGTTTCAGCCCCTCCCCTCAAACCCTTTGCGAATGTTCCTGCCACTGGCGACGATAGGGCAGATGTACGAGAAGGCGTAAACCAACTTCAGGAAGGGCTCTCACTCGATGAGCGTGATTCGCCAGTGTCCAAAAGATCGGGCGCGGGGTGCGTGGCCCAATCCCTCCGCTTCGCCGGCATCATCAGTTTCTCTTGCGGCCATGGTAAAGGCTTGCTTTTTATAGTGCGTCGGTATCGCAGAACAGCTCATACAGAACTTCTATGATTCGGCGCGCCTCCTCTCCCGCCAGGGAGTAGTGTATGGTCCGCGCTTCGCGGCGCGCAGATACCAGGCCGTCCTTGCGCAGCAGGGCGAGTTGCTGGGAGACGGCCGCCTGGCGCATCTCCAGTGCATCCGCAAGCTCGCTCACCGCCTGCTCGCCGTCGATCAGTTGGCAGAGGATCATCAGCCGGCTCCGTCCGGAGAGGGCCTTTAGCAGATTGGTGGCCTGATCCGCCGCTTCCGACATCTGATTTTTATTCATACATTCATAGCTCTGCAATCGTGAATATGTTAGGCTTGGTTCAGATGATCGGGTGTTCTTGGTCAGGTAGTCAAGTGTTGCCCGTCGTCGTCTGGCAGGCCCCGGCTTTCCGTGGTCCGGCACGTGGCCATGCCAGGTATTATGTACGGTTGCTTTCAGCGCAGCCAGCGCAGCGCGCAATCTGCTGAAAGTGCCGGAACGCGCTACTATAACAGGAGGGGCATATGTCTATCGACCGCCTTGTACTCGCATTCGCAGGATCTTTCATTCTTGTAAGTCTGGCTCTTTCCCAGCTCCACTCACCTTACTGGTTGTGGTTCACCGCGTTTGTGGGCGCCAACATGCTGCAGGCTGCCTTCAGCGGATTCTGCCCTCTGGCGAAGATCCTCAAGGCCTTGGGCAAGAAGCCCGGCGCCGCCTTCGACTGACTTGCGGAGGCGCTGTAAATGGCTGAAAAGACCGAGGGTTCCTGGCTAGAGTTCGCCACTGACCGTCCTCGACTGACCGTTTGGGCCATGGTGGTCGTCACGCTGATGCTGGTGGCGCTGGCGGCGCTGCCAAGCGTCTGGCCCGAGCGGTTTGGTCTGCTTAATCCGCTGACCATCGATACCGACCCGGAGAACATGCTCTCCGCCGACGAACCCTTGCGCGTTTTCCACGACGACATGAAGGAGCAATTCTCGCTTTATGACATGGTCGTGGTGGGTGTGGTCAACGAAAGCAACCCTGACGGGGTATTCAATGTCGGTTCGCTGCGGCGTATTTATGAACTGACGGAGTATGCCAGTACGCTCAGGTGGCCCGATCCGGACAACCCGGGCCGGCAGGAGGGCGTGGTCGAGGAGGATATGCTCGCGCTCTCGCGGGTCGACAACATTGAGCAAGAGGGGGTCGGCTCGGTTCGTTTCAGCTGGCTCATGCCAGAGCCGCCGGATACCCGCAACCAGGCGCTCGCGATTCTTGAGCGGGCGCAACGCATCCCGCTGTTCGACAATACCCTGGTAAGCGCTGATGGCAGGGCAGTCGCCCTTTACCTGCCGCTGACCAGCAAGGACATGAGCTACCGGATCCGCGAAGCCCTGCTTGACAAAGTCGCTGGCTGGAAGGATACCGGCGATGAGGTCTACATCACCGGGCTGCCCGTGGCGGAGGACACGTTCGGTGTGCAGATGTTCTATCAGATGGCGATCTCGGCGCCACTGGCAATGCTGGTCATCTTCCTGGCGATGTGGTGGTTCTTCCGCCACGTCCGGCTCATTACCTCGGCGATGATCGTGGCCATGGTGGCGGCTGCGAGCACCATGGCGCTGCTGGTGATCAGCGGCAGCACCGTCCACATCATGAGCTCGATGATCCCCGTATTCATCATGCCCATTGCGGTGCTGGACGCGGTGCATATCCTCTCGGAATTCTTCGACCGCTATCCCCAGCATCGGGACCGCCACCGGGCCATCCGGGAGGTTATGGGGATACTGTTCAAACCGATGCTGTTCACCACCCTGACGACGATGGCGGGGTTTGGGTCACTGGCACTCACCCCGATCCCGCCGGTTCAGGTGTTCGGCATCTTTATCGCGATCGGTGTGTTCCTGGCCTGGTTGTGCACGGTGACCTTCATTCCGGCTTACATCATGCTGATGCCGGAGCGGCGGCTCACCGGCTTCGGTCACGCCGCCGGGGATCCGGACCGGGATACAGTCATGGGGCGCTGGCTGCGTCGCCTCGGCGAGGGCGTGGTCGGCCACGCCAGGGCGGTGCTGGTGGTTACCATGGTCGTGGTGGTGGCTGCGGGTTATGGCATCAGCCAGATCCGTATCAACGATAACCCGGTCAAGTGGTTCGAGCCCGAGCACCCCATCCGGGTGGCGGACCGGGTGCTCAACGAACATTTCGGCGGCACCTACATGGCCTATCTGGCGCTGGTTCCGGAGGCCGATGACGCGGCCCGGCCCGACGAGACCTTCAAGCGCCCCGAGGTCCTGCGCTACATCGCCAGGCTGCAGCAGCGGCTGGGCGAGACTGGTGTGGTCGGCAAGTCCAACTCCGTCGCCGATCTGGTCAAAACCGTCCACCGCGAACTTCTGGGCGGCGATGCCAAGGCCTTTCGCATTCCGGACAGTCCGGCGGCGGTTGCGCAGACCCTGCTCACTTACCAGAATGGCCATCGCCCCCAGGACCTCTGGCACTTCGTTACGCCCGACTACCGCCGTGCCAGCATCTGGGTTCAGCTCACCAGTGGCGATAACCGGGACATGAGCCGGGTGGTTCAGGCGCTCGACGACTTCATTGCGGCCAATCCTCCGCCGGCGTCGATCCAGGCACGCTGGTTTGGTCTTAACTATATCAATGTGGTCTGGCAGGACAAAATGGTCAGCGGCATGGCCATGGCCCTGTTCGGCAGTTTCGTGGTTGTGCTGCTGTTGATGGCTGTGCTGTTCCGCTCGCTGCTATGGGGGCTGCTGTGCATGATACCTCTGACTGTGACCATCGGGGCCATCTACGGTCTGATCGGTATCATCGGCAAGAACTACGATATGCCGGTCGCCGTGCTTAGCGCCCTGAGTCTGGGGCTCGCCGTGGACTACGCCATCCACTTCCTGGCCCGCGCCCGCGCCATCCAGGCCGAGACAGGCTCCTGGCGTCGCTCGGTGGCACCGATGTTCGGCGAGCCGGCACGGGCAATAACCCGCAACGCCATCGTGCTTGGCGTTGGTTTCCTGCCGCTGCTGGCGGCACCGCTTGTGCCCTACCAGACGGTGGGGGTGTTTATCGCGGCCATTCTGTTGACCGCCGGCCTGAGCACACTGCTGATCCTGCCGGCATTGGTAACCCTGCTGCAACGGTGGCTGTTTCCCGGCGCCCACAGGGCCGTCCCGAATCCGCAAAACCAAGAGGAAGGCGTGCAATGAGTAGATACTGGCTTGTTACCCTGTTCCGAAAGCTGGCCCTGATGGTGATGGCGCTGGGCATCGCGCCCATTGCCCTGGCCCAGGATGCCGGCGCTGCGCCCTCGGTGGAGCGCATTGTCAACCGTGCCAATATGGTCTCCTACTTCCAGGGGCGTGATGGCCGCGCCAGGGTCGCCATGACCATCACTGACCGCCAGGGGCGTACCCGCAGTCGCGAGCTTACCATTTTGCGGCGGGACGGCCCGGAGACAGATGCCATTGAGGGGAGCGCCTACCGTGGCGAGCAGAAGTACTATGTCTATTTCCGGCGACCGGCGGATGTGAGCCAGATGACGTTGCTGGTGTGGAAACACCAGGACCGGGACGACGACCGCTGGCTGTACCTGCCGGCGCTGGATCTGGTTAAGCGAATTGCCGCTTCCGACAAACGCACCAGCTTCGTCGGCTCGGATTTCTTCTACGAGGATATCTCGGGGCGCAGTATTGATGACGACAGCCACGAGCTGATCGAGACCACGGACAACTACTACGTAGTGCGCAACACACCCAGGCGGCCCGGGGAGGTTGAATTCGCCTACTACGATGTCTATATCCACAAGCAGTCCTTCCTGCCGGTTCGCACCGAGTATGTCGACGACAGTGGCAACCTCTACCGGCGTTACACCGCGCTGGCGGTGGAGAAGGTGCAGGGTTACCCCACAGTCGTAAAGGCGAGGATGGAGAACCTGCGCAGCGGCGGCACCACGGAGCTGACCTACACTGGCATTGACTATGACCTGGGCCTGCCGGAAGACGTCTTCTCGGAGCGCTACCTGCGCCGGGCACCAAAGGAGTACTTGCAGTGACCACCGGTGCACTGAGGGCAGGAGGGCGTGGATGAACACCAGAAGCCTGCTCTGGGGCATGTTGCTGGCGGGTATCGGTCTCGGTGTGGCGCCCGGGGCGCTATGGGCGGCTGCGCCCGAGCTGCCGGAGGGGCTGGGCGCGCCAGCCAGCGATACCGAGGAACCGGCCCTGCCGGCAGGCCTCGGGGGTGAGGCCGGGGCAGAACAAACCACCGACCGACCGGCTGCGGCGGCGCTGCCATTTCGCCTGCGTGGCTTCTGGGAAGCCCGGGGCGGAACCCGGCTGGGCGATGATCCTTACGAGCGCGATCTCTCCATCGCCGAGACCCGGTTGCAGCTTGAGGCGGAGAAGTATTTCCAGGGAGCAACGCTGCGCCTTACCGGCGATTTTCTCTATGACGACCTGGACGACGATCGGGCGATGGACCTGGAATCGGGTGAGGGCGCCTTCGACCTGCGCGAGGCCAGCCTGGTGTTTTCGCCGAGCGCGGATACCGATGTCAAGCTGGGGCGCCAGATACTAACCTGGGGAACCGGCGACCTGGTGTTCATCAACGATCTGTTTCCCAAGGACTGGGTCTCGTTTTTTATTGGCCGGGATGTGGAGTACCTCAAGGCGCCCTCGGACGCGCTGAAGGTCTCGGCTTTTTCCAGCTGGGCCAATCTTGACCTTGTCTACACCCCCCGGTTTGACGCTGATCGCTTCATCGACGGCCGCCGTCTCTCTTTCTTCAACACAGGGCAAGGGCGGCTGACCGGGCGCAATGCGGTTGTACTGGCGGACCGCCCGGCGGACGC
>NZ_JBSXNZ010000071.1:0-13591 GCF_056857895.1 Marinobacter sp. B-21 | reverse complement strand
CCCGAGCTGGCCGTTTTTCGTCGCCGCCTGGCGAGCGCTTCGCAACGGAGTGCTCAACATGGCCGTGCTCGTGGTCCTGTCCGTGGGCACGGGGTATCTGTTCAGCGTCGGCGCGACCTTTTTCTTTCCCAGTGTTCAGTTCTATGAAGCGGTGGCAGTGCTTCTGGTCTTTATCCTGCTCGGCCATTGGCTGGAGATGCGCGCCCGTGCCGGTGCCTCGGACGCCATCCGCTCGCTGATGGATCTCGCGCCGCCCAAGGCCACTGTGTTGCGTGATGGCCAGGAACGGGAGGTTCCCACCGCTGAGGTTCTGAAGGACGACATCGTCGTGATCCGCCCCGGCAATAAGATTCCGGTGGACGGTGAGGTCTTGGAGGGCGAGTCCCTGGTGGATGAGTCCATGCTCACTGGCGAGTCCATGCCGGTGGAAAAAAAGCCCGGCGATAAGGTGATCGGGGCCACCATTAACAAGAGCGGCAGCTTCAGGTATCGCGCCACCAAGGTAGGTTCCGACACCGCGTTAGCGCAGATCGTCAAGCTGGTGCAGGAGGCGCAGAACTCCAAGGCTCCGGCGCAGCTGCTGGCGGACAAAGCGTCACAGTGGCTGGTAGTGATTGCCATCGTAATCGGCCTGCTCACCTTCGCCGTCTGGTTCTGGTGGATTGGCCAAAGCCTGCTGCTTGCCGTGACCCTGACTATCACCGTGTTCGTGATCGCCTGCCCGGACGCCCTGGGCCTTGCAACGCCCATGGCGGTGATGGTGGGCACCGGCCTCGGTGCCAGGAACGGCATCTTGTTCAAGAATGCCTCTGCACTTGAGGATGCCACCCGGCTGGATATTGTGGTCTTCGACAAGACCGGCACCCTGACCATGGGCGAGCCGCAGGTGGTCGAGGTGGTCGTGGTGGCGGGCAGCACCGAGGAGGCGGTCCTCGCACTGGCGGGGACGGTGGAGCAGGGCTCGGACCATCCTCTGGCCCAGGCGATACAAAGTAAGGCCGAAGGCTTGCAGCTCGATCCGCTGACCGGTTTCACCAACATCGAGGGCAAGGGCGCGCGGGCGGAGATTGGCAGCAAGACCGTGCTGCTCGGCAACCGCCGGCTGATGGACGAAGAGAAGGTCGACATGGCGAGCCTGAAGGACGAGGCCGCGCGTCTGCAGAGTGCGGGGCAGACCGTGGTGCACGTCGCCCAGGACGGGAAGCTGGTCGGCCTTATCGCCATTGCCGATGCGCCGCGCCCCACCGCTACTGCAATGGTCAAAAAGATGCGTGAACGCGGGGTGGAGGTGGCGATGCTCACCGGCGACAACCAGGCCACCGCCGAGCGCATCGCCCGGGAACTCGGCATTGAGATGGTGATCGCCGATGTCCTTCCGGGGCAGAAAGCAGACAAGATCAAGGAGCTCCAGGCTCAGGGCAAGAAGGTTGGCATGGTGGGCGACGGTGTCAATGACGCCCCGGCACTGACCCAGGCGGAGGTGGGTTTCGCCATCGGTGCCGGCACCGATGTGGCCATTGAGAGCGCTGACGTGGTGCTGATGAAGAGCGACCCCTACGATGTGCTGGGAGCCATCGAGCTGTCGCGCGCTACCCTGCGCAAGATGCACCAGAACCTGTTCTGGGCGGTGGGCTATAACGTCATCGCCTTTCCCGCGGCGGCAGGCGTGTTCTATCCGTTGGTGATAAGCCCAGAAGTAGCGGCGCTCGCAATGTCTGGAAGCTCCGCTCTTGTTGCGGTAAATGCACTCCTGTTAAAGCGCACCCAACTGGACGGCTTAGGGTAGACGAACACTTCCAATTGGAAAAATTGATGTTCATCAAGCCCACGCTATTGGGCGACTCTTTTTGCATCTTTTGTTGGGGTTTTTCAGTGTGAATTCAGGCTTATGAGTTTAAGTGGTAGGTAATTGCTGTTTGCTGACATGATTAATGACAACAAGGGGGAACGGGTAAATGGACATCAAAACCTTTGGAGAACTTATTAGCTGGACACGGGATTTGCATGCTCACCTTGCAAGGTGTATGTCACATTGCGCTACGAAGAATGAAGAGGAGCGAGCACGGGCGCTGCTGGACTATCTGGCGACCCATGAATCGGAAATGGAACGTATCGTGAATGAATTCAAGTCGCAGGGCGATTTCAAAGCATTGGAGACAAGGGTCTACGACTACCTGTCTCACCATCCCATTAAGACCCACAGAACCTGCGATGAGCCCTACGCACAGCTGGATTTTGAGGGCATATGCAGAGAAGTATTCGATTTCCATGATCAGATAGAGGACCTTTATCGCACCATGGCCGACAAAGCCGAGATTCCCGAGGCGAAAGAATTACTGCAATCGTTGCTAACCATGGAAGAGAACGAAGCTATGCGATTGGCCAGGCAGATAGGGCGTATGAACGACCTCTGATCAGAACACTGAAATTATTCTTCGACGCAGAAAAGGATGTTGATACATGGTGGCGTCTTCCAGTCAGTTACGGGTTTTCAAGATGGGTATCAATACTCATCAGGAGCCTGTCGTCTACATGCGTGGTGATTGTGATGTGTGCCTTTCAGAAGGATTCGCCGCCAGTTCCAGGGTGGGAATTTCCTCGCAGGGACGTTCCATCATCGCAACTCTCAATATTTCGTCTGATGAAACGGTTCCCAAAGGGTATGCGGGGCTTTCAGATATCGCCATAGAGCGGCTCGGGGTGGCTCAGTCTGACCTGGTTTCAGTACATCATGCGCCCTATATCGAATCCTTGAGTCTGGTTCGTCGGAAAGTATTCGGACACAGCTTGCTTCCGGCTGAGATGGCCCGCATTGTCTCCGATATCTCCGCACACAAATACAGCGATGTCGAAATAGCCTGTTTCCTGAGCGCTTGTGCGGGTGGCAGATTAGGTTTCGATGAGATTGTTGCTTTGACCCAGGCGATGGTGAATTGCGGACAACAGCTCGATTGGCCAGGCGTGGATCGTGTGTTCGACAAACACTGTGTTGGAGGCCTGCCGGGCAACCGGACCACGCCGCTGGTTGTGTCGATCGTCAGCGCAGCAGGCTTAGTAATGCCTAAAACCTCCTCCCGTGCCATCACCTCACCGGCGGGAACAGCGGACACCATGGAAGCGCTGACCAATGTGAGGCTTGGGCTGAACGAGATTCGCCGTGTGGTCAGAGAAACCGGTGCCTGTCTCGCCTGGGGTGGGGCGATGAACCTCAGCCCGGCTGATGACCTGTTGATTCGCATCGAGAGAGCGCTGGACCTTGATGGTGAGGGCCAGCTCGTGGCCTCGGTGCTGTCCAAGAAGATTGCTGCCGGTTCCACCCATGCGGTGATTGATATTCCGGTGGGGGAGACGGCCAAGGTTCGAACGCCCGGCGATGCCGACCGGCTGGCCTCTCTTTTCACAAGCGTTGGGGCGGCCTGTGGGCTGAAGGTACGCTGCATCGCGACAGACGGCAGCAAGCCGGTTGGTGCAGGGATCGGGCCGACAGAGGAGGCCCGTGATGTTTTGGCCGTGTTGCAGGGAAAGCGGGGTGCGCCGGAGGATCTACGGAGCCGCGCCATCATGCTGGCTGGCCATTTGTTCGATCTGGCTGATGGTCGTGGCGTGAAAGAGGGGATGGTCAAAGCAGAACGACTACTTCAAAACGGCTCTGCCTGGGGGCAGTTCAAGCGTATAACAGAGGCTCAGGGAGGGCAGAGGAGCTTAGGTGAAGCCCGTTTTAGGCGCCCAGTTCTGTGCTCGGAATCCGGAACAATCGTGTCTATCGACAATCGTCGGCTTGCCCGTGTCGCCAAGCTGGCAGGCGCACCTGCCAGCTCTACCGCAGGGCTGCGGCTACTGGCGACCGTCGGTGATAGAGTCACTAAGGGAGAGCCTCTCTATGAATTGCTCAGTGACAGTCCGGGGCAGCAGGATTATGCGCTGGCGTTTAACGATATGGGGCCGGCAATCTTCACTGTAAAGCGAGAGGAATGATTGTGGGCATTACTGAAAAAAGTGTGTTGTTCAGCCTTACTCCCCATCCATTACGGGAAAAACTTTGTGATCGGCTCAATCTGGAGCCGGGAAGTTTGGAGGTGCGGAGGTTCCCTGATGGTGAGTCCTACTTACGTGTGCTCACATCAGTCAAAGGTGCGAACTGCGTAATATTGGCCGACCTAACGCATCCAGACACCAAATACCTTGCTCTCCTGTTTCTCTTTGAAACTCTCCGGGAACTCGGTGCCAGGTCGATTGGGTTGGTGGCGCCCTATCTTTGCTATATGCGCCAGGATCGACGCTTCGAAGAAGGGGAGGCGGTCACTTCCAGGGTGTTTGCCCAGTCTTTGTCTTTACATATCGACTGGCTGATCACCGTTGATCCACATTTGCACAGGTACCAGTCTCTTGACGAAATCTACAGCATACCCACGCAAGTTGTTCAGGGAGCACCGGCGCTGGCGGATTGGCTACGGGGGCAAAACGGTCTGTTGCTGGTAGGTCCGGACGCGGAAAGTGAGCAATGGGTATCAAGTATCGCGCAGGCCAGTAACCATCCTTATGTCATTGGCACCAAGCAGCGTCTGGGTGACCGGCGCGTTGAAGTCACCTTGCCGGATATCTCGGCGTATAACGGCCGGAAAGCCGTCATCATTGATGACGTTATTTCCAGCGGACGCACCATTGGCGAGTGTGTCAGGGCACTTAAGGCGCAAGGCACGGAGGCCATCCTGTGTGCGGCGGTGCATGGCATTTTTGCGGAGGCCTCGGACACCTACCTTCTGGGTACCGGCCTGCAGACGCTGGTGACCACCAACACGGTTCCACACAGCAGCAATGAGATCGATGTCAGCGAGTTGCTGGTGCCGCCGGTCAGGCATTTTCTCAATCAGGTGGAGGATGAGCGCCGATGAACATTACATTTCTGGGTGGCACGGAAACCGTGACCGGCTCCAAGTTCCTGGTTGAAACCGGCCAGACACGTGTATTGGTCGATTGCGGCCTGTTTCAGGGGTACAAGTGGCTGAGAAAGCGCAACCGGCAACCGTTGCCGCTCGATATTGCCTCGCTGGATGCCGTGCTTCTGACCCATGCCCATCTGGATCATTCAGGCTACATCCCCGTGTTGTACAAGCAGGGCTTCCGGGGGGCGGTTTATACCCATCATGCCACCCGAGAGCTATGCAGCATATTGCTGGCCGATAGCGGCCATCTTCAGGAAGAGGAGGCACATTACCTCGGCCGCCATAAGCTGAGCAGGCATGAGAATCCGGAGCCCCTGTATGATCAGGAGGATGCAGAAGCCTGCATGGAGCTGTTTCAGTCGGTGGACTTTCACCAAGTGATCCAGCTCGGTGATATACGCTTTCATCTGCGACCGGTCGGGCACATTCTCGGGGCGGCCTGTGTCATCATCGAGGCGGAAGGTAAACGCGTCGGTTTTTCCGGCGATGTGGGCCGCCTCAATGATATTTTCATGAGGCCACCGGCACCCCTGCCAGCACTCGACATGCTGATGCTGGAATCAACATATGGCGATCGTCGCCACGAAGACGTGGATTTGCCGTCACAATTGGCGGACATCGTCAACGAAACGGTCGACAAAGGGGGCAATATACTGATTCCGGCCTTTGCCGTGGGCAGAGCGCAGGTCTTGCAGCATATGCTCACCGACCTGATGAAGGCGGGACGAATTCCAAGGTTGCCAGTTTATCTGGATAGCCCCATGGCGATTGATGTTTCTGAGATTTACTGCCGCTACGAAGATCAGCATCGGTTGAGCAGTTCAGAATGCCATGAAATGTGCAGCACCGTTCACTATAGCCGCAGCGTCCAAGACTCCAAGGCGCTGGCTGACCAGGCCTACCCGCACGTAATTATTGCAGGCAGCGGTATGGCAACGGGCGGTCGCATTCTTCATCACTTCAAACGTCTCCTCGGCCAGCACCGCACAACCGTTATCTTTGCCGGTTATCAGGCAGGGGGGACACGAGGCGCCAAAATGGTTGATGGAGCGGAAAGGATCAAGATCCACGGCGACTGGATTCCGGTCAAGGCCCGGCTGGAGGTGTTGAGTGGGCTTTCCGGACATGGAGATTTCACAGAGATTGAACAGTGGCTGGCTCAAAGTGACTTAGCCCCCGAAACGCCGATCAACTTGATTCATGGAGACCCTGATGCGCTGGAGGCCATGAAGGATCACTTGCGTCAGAACACCCGGTTTGAGGTGGATGTGGCAGGCTACCAATCCATTTTGCGTCTTTGACGATGCCCTGACGGCCATCTTCGAGGGCGACCTGAATGAGCCGCTTAAGATCCGGCAACGACCTTGCTCGCGGCGGCTGCCGAGTGCTAGAGTGGGTGATCTCATTGGCTGGAGTGAGAGGCAGTGGCCCTGATCCCGGCTCCAACCTGAACAGTAATGTCATAAGGAGTGTTTGGTGAAATCCCAATCCTGGCTCTGGTCTCTGATAGCGGTGTTGGTGCTCGCCGGCGGTTCTTATGGGGTTTTTGTTCTGTTTGGGGAAGAGCCCTTGCCGCAGGGAATCGTCTATGGCAATGGCCATATCGAGGGGCGGGAAGTGTGGATCGCGGCCGAAGTGGCCGGTCGGGTCATCGAGCACCATCTCGCGGAAGGCAGCAAGGTTTCGGCTGGCGACACGGTAGCCGTGATCGACCCCGCCGATGCCAGAGACCGCCTGCGCTCGGCACAGGCCGAGCTGGCCTCGGCGCGGGAAGTCCGTGACGGCTTCGACAGCCAAATCACCACCTGGCGTCATCATCTCAAGAATGCCGAGAAACAACGGCAGCGGATCCGGGACTTGCGGTCCCGCAATCTGGCCAGCTCGAGTGATCTGGATCAGGCGGAAAATGCCGTCAGTGAGGCCCGGGGCCGACTTGAGTCTCTCCAGCGGCAGAAGGATGCCGCCGAAGAACAGGTGGCTGCAAGGGCGGCGCAGGTGGCACTGGCTGAATCGCAACTGGACAAAGCGGAGGTTGCCGCGCCGCTCTCCGGAACCATCCTGATCCGGGCGGTGGAGACGGGAGAGGTTGTCGATACCGGCCAGCCGCTGGCCACGATGGTGAATCTGCAGCAGCTCGAACTCAAGGTCTATGTCCCCGGTGATATCCTCAACCGGATCAGCTTGGGGGATCCCGCCAGAATCCGCGTGGACGGTTTGCCCGGGGACTTTTCCGCCAAAGTCGGCAGGATTGACGATTTCGCCCAGTTCACCCCCCGCGATGTCCACATGCCCGACGAGAGAGTTCGGATGGTCTATGGCGTTACCCTGGTGCTGGATAATCCGGCCGATGCTCTGAAACCGGGTATGCCGGCAGATGCCTGGATTCGCTGGGATCCGGACGCCGAGTGGCCAGCGACCCTCTCGGTTCCGGCGCGCTGAGCCGTCATGTCTTCCCCGGAACCCATCGTCGCCAAAGGCCTTGGCCGCCAATTCGGAGACAATGTTGTCATCGAGCCACTGGATGTTTCCGTTGATCGCGGCCAACGAGTGGGCATTGTCGGTGCTGATGGCGCTGGCAAGACGACGCTGTTACAGATGTTGGCTGGCATCCTGGACCCCACTGTGGGGGAATGCCGGGTCCTGGGCTTCGATACCCGTCGTGAGGCCAAGCAGGTTGCTGCCAAGATTGGCTATATGTCCCAGGGATTTACGCTTTACGATCGACTCAGCGTCAAGGAAAACCTGAGCTTTGCCGCTCGCATCCGGGATGTGCCCGACGAACTCTATCGGGAGCGTTCAGAAAGGTTGCTATCCATGTCGGGGCTTGGCCGCTTTACTGACAGGCCCGCCGCCAAACTGTCCGGTGGCATGCAGAAAAAGTTGTCGCTATGTACCAATCTGGTCCATGAACCGGAGCTGCTGATCCTTGACGAACCGGGGCTCGGCGTCGACCCCCTGTCCCGGCGCCATCTCTGGACCATGCTCGACCGCTTCCGGTCGCAGGGCCTGACCATGGTTGTGGCTACCTCCTACATGGACGAGGCGGAGCGCTGCGACAGGATACTGCTGCTGGAACAGGGCCGCGTTCTTGCGGATGGGTCGCTGGAAGAGCTGCTGAGGCCCGCCGCCGGAAGGGTGTTCACTGTAAATGCTGGAGATACCGGACGAGGCTTGCGGGAGTTGTCCGGCATCCTGGCTCAAATTGACAGCGTCCATTCAGTGCAGTGGTTGCCGGATCACCTGCGACTGGTGATGAACGCGGACATCGCTGAAAACCAGCTCGCCGAGTTATTGCCCGAGGGAACCCACCTGGCGGCGGCCGAGCCCCGGCTCGAGGATCTGTTTGTGCTGCGGACGGACAGGAGGGCCGGCGAGCAGCAGTTTCCGGAATTGGCCCGGCAAGACAGGGGAAAAGAGGAAGGGCTGGTGGCCACCGGCCTGAGCGTCCGCTTCGGGCATTTCAAGGCCCTTGACCGGGTGAGTTTCGAGGCGCCATCTGGCGAACTGCTTGCGTTGCTGGGGCCCAACGGGGCGGGCAAGACAACCCTGATCAGGGCCTTGTGCGGGCTGGTGGCCATCGATGAGGGCAACGCCCGGGTGGCCGGGGTGAGCTCCGGCGGGGGTAGCACCGCATTGCGCCGGCAAATTGGTTATATGTCACAACGGTTTTCACTCTATCTGGAACTGACCCCCTGGGAGAATCTCCGCTTCTTTGCCAATGCCTACGGCCTGGCCGGAGGCGCGGCGCGGGCTGCGATCGACTGGGCCAGGGAAGTAACGGGGCTGACAGATATTCCCGACAAGCTCACCGGTGATCTTTCAAGTGCCTTGCGCCAGCGTCTGGCGCTGGCCTGCAGCCTGCTTCACCGGCCCCGGGTCTTGTTCCTTGATGAGCCCACCTCGGGTGTCGATCCCGTCGCCCGGTACCGTTTCTGGCGGGTTATCCGTGAGCTGGCCGCCAGCGGTATGACCGTGCTGGTCACTACCCACTACCTGGAGGAAGCGGCCTATTGTGATCGTTTGGCGTTAATGCTGGACGGGCGGCTGCTTGCACACGGTAGCCGATCATCGCTGAATCATTCGCTCGGCCTCGAAGCCGACGCCACGGTGGAGATGCTCTTCACGGCGGCCATAGAACAGGCGGGAACGGCCAATTCCCGGGCGTTGGGACCATGAAGGCTCATCGGCTTGGAGCCCTCATCGTCAAGGAAAGTCGCGAGCTGATTCGCGACCCGGTTACCATTGCGTTGGCCGTGATCATGCCGCTGATCATGCTTTTTCTGTTCGGCTATGCGGTCAATCTGGATGTGGAACAGGTTGCCGTGGGCATTTACGATCTGGACAACACGCCGGCAAGCCGCGACCTGTCAGCCCGTTTCGACAGCTCGCGGTATTTTCAATTAGAGCAGAAAACGACCGATCTCCGCGATCTGGAGTCGGCACTGCAAAGCTCGACCATCAGCATGGGCGTGGTGATTCCAGCCGGCTTGGCCCGGCAACTGCTCAGAGGCGACGAGGCGCCTGTCCAGGTGATCGTGGACGGCGGCTATCCTGTTCTGGGTCGATTGGCATCGGCCTATGCCGAGGCGGTAATCGCAAATTTCCCCGCCCCGCGTCAGAGCGCCGTCCGGGTCCAGGCCAGGGTCTGGTTCAATCCCTCCCTGCGCAGCGTCAATTTCGTCGTCCCCGGGTTATTTGCCGTGATCCTGATGGCGTTCCCACCCCTGCTGACCGCCTTGGCGATCGTGCGTGAGAAAGAGACCGGTACGATTGAGCAGATCTATGCATCGCCGGTCACCTCAACCGAGTTTGTTGTCGGCAAGCTGGTGCCCTACGGTCTGGTGGCTTTCCTGGAGATTCTTATGGTCATGGTGGTGGGGTTTGCCTGGTTTCAGGTCCCCATTGCCGGCAGCCCGATACTGCTGCTGACGTCCGCTTTCGTTTATGTGCTGACCACGGTGGGTATCGGCCTGTTGGTCTCATCCCTGGTCCGTACCCAGTTGGCGGCCATGTTGATAACGCTGATTGTCACCTTGATGCCGTCGTTTTTGTTTTCCGGTTTTCTGTTCCCTCTGTTCACCATGCCTCTTGCCCTGCAACTGTATAGCTGGCTTTTCCCTGCCGGTTATTTTATGGAAATCTCCCGGGGCATCGTACTGAAATCAGCCGGCCTTGAAGCCGTTCTGCCAAATCTGATGATGTTGATCGTCTATACGGTCCTGGTATTTGTCTTCGCGGCCTGGCGAATGAAGCAGAAGGTGGCCTGATGGGAATTGCCTTATTTGGTTTGTTGCGCAAGGAGCTCGTGCAGTTCTTTCGTGACCGGTTGATACTGACCCTGATACTTTGGCTTTACACCATTGAAGTCGTCATTTGTGCCGTTGCGCTCAGTTTTGATGTAAGCCACCTGCCCCTGGCGGTGGTGGACGAGGATCGCAGCGCCTTGAGTCGCTCGTTGATCCAGAAATTTGCGGTGAGCGAAACCTTCGACCTGAAATTTCAGGAAACCCGTGTGGCAACCGCCACTGACCTCCTGGAGAAAGGCGATGCCACCATGGTGTTGGTCGTTCCCGCCGGGTTCGAAGGTGCTCTTCTCGCTGGCAAGAGTGCTCAGCTCCAGTTGCTCCAGGACGGCACCAATTCCAACATTGCCGCCAATGCCGTCAATGATGCTCTGCAGATCGTCCAGCGCCAGGAGCGCGAAGCGCTCCCTGCTGCCGGGAAGAAGGGGGTCGCGGTACCCCTGATCCGTATCTGGTATAACCCCGATCTGACAACATCGGGTTTTATCGTGTTATCGATGATTGCTCTGGCCGGTATGATGGTGGGCGTTATTCACCCGGCCGCCTCTATTGTCCGGGAAAAGGAGCGAGGCACTATCGAGCAGCTGCTGGTGACGCCCATTTCCACCCTGGAACTGTTCCTGGCCAAGGTCACACCCACGCTGATCATGGGCGTACTGTCCATCTTTCCGAGTTTGGTGATTGTCAGAGTCTTTGATGTGCCCCTTCAGGGCAGTCTGCTTTTATTTCTGGTGCTGACCGCCATCTTTTTGCTCAGTGCGATTGCGCTGGGCGTACTGATTGCCGCCTACAGCCGGACCCTTCAGCAGGCGTTGCTGCTCTCCTTTTTCGGACTTTTCCCGCTGATGTTCCTGTCGGGCAGTTTGACGCCGGTAGAAGCCATGCCGCCTTTCCTGCAAAGCCTCTCCCTGCTGAGTCCACTGCGTTATTACATGGATATCATCGTCGGTATTTTCCTCAAAGGCGCCGGCCTGGCGGTTCTCTGGGATGAGGCTCTCGCCTTGCTGGTAATCGGTGTCACGCTGTTTATTTTCTCCCTTTGGGTCTTTCGACGCCGGGTACAATGAGATCGGTTGGGTGAGTGCCTGACGTTTGTCGCTACACGGCCAAGAGGATACGGCGCATAGGCATCAGGATTACCGTGATTATTCATTTTCATCAGTAACCTGAATCAATGGGATGGACTCCTCCTCACCTCACCGGCATCTACGTGCCAAAATGGTGAGTGATTTGGCGAGAGTCAGTGGGGCGATTTCATCCATGAACTCAACCATCATCCCTGTGTTGATTTTGCCGAGCGCAAACCGAACAACCAGCTGCATGTCGTCTACGATGGAACCCATTGGTCTCTTGACGAGTTAATGGAACTGATCAAAACCCACGGAGGCGGGTTGCAGGCCGGGTGGTGGACCCAGCGGAAACTGGCGTGGTGTCGGTTTACAGACGACAATGTTCGGGCCAACGCAAAACATGATCCGTTTTGCTGTTCCAAAATCCCACCTATGAAGCGTAAATAGAAACGACAATAACCGGAGGTTGAATGAGCAGGGAGCAAGACAGAACCACTCGCTATCAGGAAGGCAGTCTCACCCTGCCAGGAACCGTCATGCTGGGTACCGGCGTCATGATAGGCGCTGGTATTTTTGCGTTGACCGGACAGATGGCACAGATGACGGGCGTTCTGTTCCCCCTGGCGTTTCTGGCGGCCGCCGTGATCGTCAGCTTCAGTGCTTATTCCTACATCAAAATTTCCGATGCGTACCCGTCTGCGGGCGGTATCGGCATGTACTTACACAAGGCCTACGGAAACCGGCTGCCGACCGCATTTAACGCCTTGCTGATGTACTTTTCCATGGTGATCGCCCAGAGTTTTCTGGCCCGCACGTTCGGCTCCTACACCATGCAGCTCTTCGGTGGCGACGAAAGCGGGCGAATGGTGCCCATTCTCGGGGTGTCACTGATCCTGGCAGCGTTTCTCATAAATCTGCTGGGTAACCGGATGATTCAGGGTGTGGCTTCCTTTATCGGCGTCCTGAAAATCGGCGGCATACTGATTTTCGGGTTGGTGGGGGTATGGGTCGCCGACTCCATATCGGTTACTGGCTTGTTACCCTGTTCCAAAAGCTGGCCCTGGTGGTGATCGCGCTGGGCATCACGCCCATTGCCCTGGCCCAGGATGCCGGCGCTGCGCCCTCGGTGGAGCGCATTGTCAACCGGGCCAATATGGTCTCCTACTTCCAGGGGCGTGATGGCCGCGCCAGGGTCGCCATGACCATCACCGACCGCCAGGGCCGTACCCGCAGTCGCGAGCTTACCATTTTGCGGCGGGACGGCCCGGAGACAGATGCCATTGAGGGGAGTGCCTACCGTGGCGAGCAGAAGTACTATGTCTATTTCCGGCGACCGGCGGATGTGAGCCAGATGACGCTGCTGGTGTGGAAACACCTGGACCGGGACGACGACCGCTGGCTGTACCTGCCGGCGCTGGATCTGGTTAAGCGAATTGCTGCCTCCGACAAACGCACCAGCTTCGTCGGCTCGGATTTCTTTTACGAGGATATCTCCGGGCGCAGTATTGATGCCGACAGCCATGAGCTGATCGAGACCACAGACAACTACTACGTAGTGCGCAACACACCCAGGCGGCCCGGGGAGGTTGAGTTCGCCTACTACGATGTCTATATCCACAAGCAGTCCTTCCTGCCGGTTCGCACCGAGTATGTCGACGACAGTGGCAACCTCTACCGGCGTTACACCGCGCTGGCGGTGGAGAAGGTGCAGGGTTACCCCACGGTCGTCAAGGCGAGGATGGAGAACCTGCGCAGCGGCGGCACCACGGAGCTGACCTACACTGGCATTGACTATGACCTGGGCCTGCCGGAAGACGTCTTCTCGGAGCGCTACCTGCGCCGGGCGCCAAAGGAGTACTTGCAGTGACCACCGGTGCACTGAGGGCAGGAGGGCGTGGATGAACACCAGAAGCCTGCTCTGGGGCATGTTGCTGGCGGGTATCGGTCTCGGTGTGGCGCCCGGGGCGCTATGGGCGGCCGCGCCCGAGCTGCCGGAGGGGCTGGGCGCGCCAGCCAGTGATACCGAGGAACCGGCCCTGCCGGCAGGCCTCGGGGGTGAGGCCGGGGCAGAACAGACCACCGACCGACCGGCTGCGGCGGCGCTGCCATTTCGTCTGCGCGGCTTCTGGGAGGCCCGCGGCGGAACCCGGCTGGGCGATGATCCCCGCCAGCGCGATCTCTCCATCGCCGAAACCCGGTTGCAGCTCGAGGCGGAGAAGTATTTCCGGGGAGCAACGTTGCGCCTTACCGGCGATTTTCTCTATGACGACCTGGA